>VGYL01000713.1 GCA_016872975.1 Planctomycetota bacterium | reverse complement strand
GCGGCCGCGTGCCGCCGGGGCCGTGGCCTAGATCCGGATGGATGACTGCACGAAAGAGCTGCCGGACGGCCGGCGGACTCGACGAATGAATCCCAAGAGAACATGCAGGTGCGAAACAGAACGATGGAGCCAAGGCGTTTCGGGGCGTTAGATGTCACGCGGTAACGTAGAAGATAATGGAAGGCCGAAACGGCCGCGCGGACTGTTTTTCAAACGCGCAATAATTTCGGTCCGGGGAAGGTATTTTTTTGCTTGACAGGAACCCTATATGGATGACCCTGCGAAACCCGTTATAGCGTAAACTAAGGGCTGACCTCGAAGCCCCCTTCGCTACTCTCTGTCGGCTTTGACCGGCCCTTTCGTGGCATCCCCGGAAGCTCAGGGACATACATGCTGCGGGCACAGGAAACTAACCTCGATACCGTAGCGTGCAAGAACACGATAGCTTCGTGCCCAGTCCGAGTCCACCGCATTCAACACGATTGGCCTCTTGCGGCTGGCTAGCGCGACCGCAACAAACTTCCGGTCGGATCGATCGAACGTTCCCAAATCGACATCATCAGGGAACTCACTGAAATCATCTGATTCAAGCGAACGGGGCCTGAGACAAACTCGCTCACATCGGCCCTCGTCAGCTTGGATGCTCCATACCCACTTCATGAAAGCATCCCCAGCTCCCGGTTGCCCGGACATGCTCAGGTTGCTCATGTACTCATGAAGAATCTGCATGGTGTCATCGAGTACGACGATTCCGTTGGCAACAATGGCCCCCAGCCTGTCGATGCACGCAATCACACAGTCCGGATCTGCTTGCTCGCTCTTGCCGTTCGCTACGACAGGCACATTCGTATCCACCACAAACGCATTCATGCCTGCTGTTCCTTCTTCCGTTCCATTGCCGCCTTCGTTATTGCCGCCATTTCGCTGAACTCGTCACCGAAAAAGTCCTTGGGCCAATTCCGAATAGTCCCAAAGAGATCAACATCCAGTCCCTGCAATCGCGATCCAGTCTCGGTGACCTCACAGAAGTACAGCGCGGTCTGCTCAGGCATAATTTCCTGTTCCGCAATCCGTCGCTGCAGGCGTCGCAGCAGGTGTTCACTATGGCTCTCAACCACGATCTGCACATTACGGTTCTTCATCGCATCAATGAAGACATCCGCCAAACCGGACTGTACCGATGGATGCAGATGGATTTCAGGTTGTTCCAGGAGGATAATAGAACCGGGCGGTACATAGTAGCACAACACCAATACAGGTAGTATCTGCGACACTCCAAACCCTACATCGGTGATCAGCACATAGGCGGAGGAAGGAGTTCTCTGGACCCGCACCTGATAGATGTTATTCCCCTCTGCAATGGGCTCAACCCTGAAATCATGGATTAGTCCCAACACTTTCAGCCAATGAGCTACACGCTCTTCAAGGGTTTCCTTCCTCTTCTTGTAACCGGGTGAGATATGCCGACCGCGTTGCTTCGAGGCAAGCATTGCGTCTACGACGCGTTCCCCCCGGCGGCCCATGTCGGCCGGCTCCGATCCCTTCCAAGCATAGTGGCGCTGAGGGAACTCACGGAGGGGCCCAAGGTAGTACAGCCGCCCAAACAGGTGTTCGAACTCCAGCTGAAGTTTGGAGAGAAATCCCGCGTTCTGAAAATATGCATATACTTGATCTGGAAATCCGTAGAATTTCACGGGTGCCGGCCAGTCCCATACACGCCCCGGCGCTCGCACAAAACGGAACTCCTCTCCTTGATTGGTTACACCCTGAGCTGTCAGTTCGTACTTGGCACCGCTTTGTCCTTTTCGTCTGAGACTAAAATGCGAGTTGCCCAAATCATAGACAAGGTGCGACACGGTGAGGCGATCGCCGCCATCTTCACCGAGGCTACAGCGAAATGCAAGTTGGTCACCACTGAACAGGGTTCTCGTCTTGCTCTTGGGATCCGATACGAAGAGTGGCTTGGCAAGTTTCCAGTCGAGAGAGAAGTCCACCATTCCTGGCTTCTCGTGACCATATACCACATCACGGAAACTACCAAGGTTCGTCAGGCTCTTCTCGTCGCCAAATTCCAGCACCTGCGCCCGATCTGACGATTCAATCGTCTGTTTCAGCATCAGCAATAGCTGCAGAATGCTGGTCTTGCCCGAGCTGTTCGTCCCGAAGAGTCCCGTGATTTGCCCCAGACGCATTTCCTTGATCCTCTTCCAGGACTTGAAATTGCCTATACTCAATCGCGTCAGCATCGGAACGACTCCTTCCCCGTTGGCACAAGGTACTGCATACTGGGGACACACCCTATTTGCCACGGCCTCTAAGCCATGTCGCGGCCCCTGCATTGGATTGAATCGTACCCCCTCTGATCGACCGGAGCAAGGAAGAAATGGAGGCGATAGCCCGTAGTCGGCGTCCTCAGCCGGGGCGCAATCTGAGGGTCAAACCTACACTCTTCACTTTCTGACTGGTTATGGCATTCTGTCTCCGCGGGGAACGAGGGACACACCCGTTTTCCGCGGCCTCTCAACCTCGTCACGGCTCCAATCGTCGTTCGCATCCTACCCCTTGTGCTCGGACGGAGCAAGGAAAAAGAGCGCGTGGCGGGACGCCGCAGACGGTTCCGGTGGACAGTTGTCAGTTTACAGCCAGACCTGCCCTTGCATCGCCTTCTTCCCCTGTATAGGCGATTCTCGGCGGGGGCATGTTGATGGGAAAACAGGAAGAGAGG
Organism: Planctomycetota bacterium; assembly: GCA_016872975.1. Lineage (GTDB taxonomy): Bacteria > Planctomycetota > Phycisphaerae > Sedimentisphaerales > Anaerobacaceae > PLanc-01. The sequence goes on along the minus strand of VGYL01000713.1, from coordinate 1,414 downwards.
CGGGAGGCGGGAGGGGCAAGATCAAGGGCCAGCGACCGGGGTCGCCTCCGGCCTACCGCCTGCCCCCTTCGTTCCGTTCGCATTACCACTTGTCAGAATCCTTCGCGCGACGATTTCCGGCGGCGAGCAGCGTAAATCGTCAGAGACAAGAGGATTGTGTCTCGCGCCAAGACGCCAAGAACGCCAAGCAGTCATCGCTCGGCCCTCGTCGCTCGCGGGCTGTTCGGAATCTGCGTTGCTAACTCGCAACAACTGAAAAGTCTTTCCAGATAATTCCAGGAGGGCAACGTAAGTCGTGATGACAGAAAGGATTAGGATTTTAACCACGGAGGGCACGGAGACCATGGAGACAGAACCAAAGACACCGCGTGGAAAAGACGTGGGGCTTCGTGGAGGGTTGGCACCGCGCTGCCGAGAGTCCATCCCCTCCTTCTCCGTGCCCTCCGTGGTTGAGGATCTTCTGGTTCCGGCCGCAGGCCGGGCTGGGCCAATCGGGAGATTGCCGCGCTTCGCTCGCAATGACATGATCTGCGGTTAGAGATCAGTTCTCCGTTGACAGTTCCCAGTGGTTTTGACAGCCGGGGGCGGCTGTCCTACCTGTTCTGTTCGCGTGGTTCGCGTATTTCGCGGTTGGAGAGCAGTTGACCGTTCTCTGTCCTCTTGACAGCCGGGGGCGGCTGTCCTACCTGTTCTGTTCGCGTGGTTCGCGGTTGGAAAGCAGTTGCCGGCAGCCGGTATTCGGTTGTCGGTTCCGAATGTCGCCGAAGACCTGTTCCGACCAAGGGCGAGACGCCCTCGCCACGGTGGCTGTCCTACACCCTTTTTCGCCCTTCTGGCGTTTCGGGAGTTCCGAGGAATACCGGGGATAGCCATTCGGCAAGACACGCGGAGAGATGGAGAGATTACGGCGGCCGGGATCGGGACTTGTGCTTCCGGCGGGGTCGGGGAATTTCTCCGATTTTACTTGACGACGAACTGTGTGGTAGGTATGCTAACCAGAGAACGGACCGGCGCTTTCGGGGCCGCGAAGGCGCCCAGCCGGGCCGGGACGGCAGCAAGTCCCGGCCGGTCGCAAACCGCCGTTCGCCCGTGGGCTTCGAGACGCCCGCGATACCCCGGAATACCCAGGGGCATGCTTGTCATTTTCGGGCCCGATTCGATCCGGCGTCGCCGGGGCCGGTTGTTGGAACGAAGCCAAAAGGCGGTTGTCGGTAGCCGGTAGTCGAAGCAAAGCCAATTGGTCGGGAACGCCAATCTGGGATTCCCAAACGCGAGTTGTCGCGTTTGAGGTCCCCTCCCACTTGGCCCCCTACCGGAGAGCCGCTCGGGAGAGCGGCGTTCCCAGGCCGTGCCAAACAAAGACAGATCTGGGCACTCTGGGGTATCTGGGGAATGGCTCACGGGGGACGTTTTG
>VGYL01000712.1 GCA_016872975.1 Planctomycetota bacterium | reverse complement strand
ACCTCCACATGACCGATCCTTACCAGCATCACATCGTTCTGCACACGTTCCCGGGCGAGCAGGACAAGGTGTACACGCCGCTGCTGGGCGACCAGTCGCTCCTGACCGGCCTGTCGCTGCAGAACAGTTGGAGTCAGGCCCATCAGCGGACCCTTCAGTGGGTCAACGAGTCGGCCCGGGCGGGCCGGCCGTGGGTGGTGGCCAACGATGAACAGAATCCCGCCGACATGGGCGTGCCGCCCGATCCCGGCTACCAAGGCCACAGCGGCGAAGGCGTGCAAGGCGGCAAGCCGTACACGATGCATGATGTGCGCAAGCTCTGTCTCTGGGGCACGCTCCTGGCCGGCGGCGCGGGCGTGGAATACTACTTCGGCTACAAGCTTCCGCAGCACGACCTCGACTGCGAGGACTTCCGCAGCCGGGACCGGTCGTGGGACTATTGCCGGATCGCCCCGGAATTCTTCCAGGCCCACAACGTTCCCTTCTGGGACATGCAGAACGCCAACGCCCTGATCGGCAACCCGAAGAACGACAACTCGAAGTACTGCTTCGCCAAGCCCGGCGCGGTATACGTCGTCTACCTGCCCAACGGCGGCACGACGAACATCGACCTGACGGCCACGGCCGGCACGTATTTCGTCACCTGGTACAACCCGCGTACCGGCGGACCCCTGTCCAAGGGCTCGGTCGCAACCCTTTCCGCCCCCGGCGTGCGGTCCATCGGTCTGCCGCCCTCCGACCCGCAGGAGGACTGGGCGGCCCTGATCCGGCTGGGGAGATAGGAGGATGACAGGGCAAGTGCGCAGAACCATCGTCAAGGCCAAAGGCCTTGGCGATGCCACCCGGCCGGACAGTCTTGTGCCCGGACAGGGGCCTGATCAAGGGGGCACGCCCCGGCGCAGCCCGGGAATGGCCTGCCACGTGGCGAGGGCGTCCCGCCCTTGCGTGTCGTGGGCATCCTGCCCGCGCGGCTTCGTGGCATCGGCATCCTGCCGATGATGCATGGGCTGGAAGCCCATGCCACAAAGAACAAGGGCGGGACGCCCTCGCCACGAAGGAACGCGGCGTTTCGGTCATTGGTGCTTTGGATTTTGGATTTGTTTGGGATTTGGTGCTTGGGATTTGGGATTTAGCACCCCCAGGAGGTCAATGACAGATGAAGTTTCGAGTCATAAGCCTTGCAGCGGTTCTGGCGAGTATGTTCATGGGGACTTGCCCCTCTCAGGCCGGCGAGATCTCGGGAGAGCTCAAGACCTGGCACAAGGTCACGATCACGTTCGACGGTCCCCCAACGAGCGAGACCGCCGAGCCCAACCCGTTTACCGACTACCGGCTGAACGCCACGTTCTCCCAGGGGGACAAACGGTACGTGGTCCCGGGCTACTATGCCGCCGACGGCAAGGCGGCCGAGACCGGCGCCGACTCGGGCAACAAGTGGCGGGTGCACTTCGCGCCGTGCGAGCCGGGACAGTGGAACTACCGGGTCTCCTTCCGCCAGGGAGCGATGGTGGCCGTCAACGAGGACCCGCAGGCAGGCGCCTCTGCCAGCTATATGGACGGCGAAACCGGTCGCTTTGCCGTTGCCCCGACGGACAAGACCGGCCGGGACCATCGCGCCAAGGGCCGGCTCCAGTACGTCGGCGGCCATTACCTGCGCTTCGCCGGCACGGGCGAGTACTTCCTCAAGGCCGGCGCCGACGCCCCGGAAAATTTCCTCGCCTACCGCGATTTCGACGGCGACTTCAAGACCGACGGCCACAAGGACCATTTCATCAAGGACTGGGCCCCGCACGTCCAGGACTGGCGGCCGGGCGATCCGACCTGGCAGAACGGCAAGGGCAAGGGCATCATCGGGGCCATCAACTACCTGGCCGCCAAGGGCATGAATGTCTTCTCCTTCCTCACGATGAATATCAAGGGCGATGACCAGAACGTCTTTCCCTACACGACCTATGACGAGCGGCTGCGCCTGGACGTCTCCCGGCTGGACCAGTGGGAGATCCTCTTCGCGCACGCCGACACGCTCGGCATGTACCTGCACTTCAAGACGCTGGAGACCGAGAACGAGCTGCTCTTGGATGGCGGCGATGTCGGACCCGAGCGCAAGCTCTACTACCGCGAATTGATTGCGCGCTTCGGCCATCACCTGGCACTGAACTGGAACCTCGGCGAAGAAATCAACAACGCCACCCACGAGCAGAAGGTGGCTTGGGCCAACTACTTCCGGACGCACGACCCGTATCGGCACCACCTTGTCATCCACAACGGGGGCGACCCGCACTACGATCTGCTCGGTGACGCTTCGGCGCTGACGGGGTTCTCGCTCCAGACCAGCAGGCCCGATTTCGGCGAGGTCCACCGGCGGACCCTGGACTACCTGCAGCGCTCCGCCGCGGCGGGCAAGCCCTGGGTCGTCGCCTGCGACGAACCGGGCGATGCCCAGCATGCGCTGATGACCGACGCCGAGGACTCCACCCGCGACAACGCCCGCAAAAACGCCCTGTGGGGCGTCTTCATGGCCGGCGGCGCCGGCATCGAGTGGTACTTCGGCTATCAGCACCCGCACAGCGACCTGACGTGCCAGGATTATCGCACGCGCGACAAGATGTGGGACCAGAGCCGCCATTGTCTCGAGTTCTTTCGGCGGCACAAGATCCCGTTCTGGGAGATGAAAGGCGACGATGATCTGACCCGCCACCCGGACGATTATTGCTTCGTCAAACCGGGCGAGCTCTATCTGATCTACTTCAAGAACCCCGGCGAGCTCAAGCTGTCGCTGGAAGCGGGCGCGTTCACCTACGGCTGGTTCGATCCCAAGACCGGCTACGGCCTGGACGGCCTCCTCGAAACGGGCCAAGCCTCCGCGCCGGGACAGGTGACCCTCAAGACTCCGGGCGACGGAGACTGGCTGCTCTGTCTTAGAAAGGCAGGAGCAACAGGCCTGTCATTTCAGGACGTGACGGAGATCCAACGGGCAGCCGCCGCCCATCCCGCTGCCGCAGAGGGCCCGTCCGATCCCTACTCTCTTATCGCGATACGGGACTTCCAGGCCGTTGAGGACACCAGTTTCGTGCCCTTCTACAAAGACAACGGCCGCCAGGCCCTGGCCATCAATGCCAGACAGCACCAGGACAAATTCTCGGCGGCTCAGACGGCGTTCGCCGGGGACCCCGGCACGTATGATGTGACACTCACCACCCTGACCGAGACCGACGGCGAATCGACCTACCGGCTGATCGTCGGGGGCAGGACCATCGGCATCTACACGAACCCGGCCACGAGCCGCAATTATCAGTCTGCCGGCCACACCTGGCGCGAGGTCGCGATCCGGAAGGACGACCTCATTCGCGTCGAGTTCAACACAGCCTCGAACCAGAAGCTGCCCGAGGGCACAGGTTTCGCCTACTCCCGGGGCCGCTGGACGAAGCTGACCTTCGAGCCCGCCGGGCCGGCTGAAACGGTCTTCGAGGAGCGCGAGGGCCTGGTCGCCGGCGAGGCGGAGTTGTTCTTCGAGCAGACCCACACGGAGAAACGGCGCTGGTACGTCACGACGCCGGAACTGACGCCGGCCGTCGAGCCCGACGGCGACGGCAACCACGCGGCCTCCGCCAGCGGGCAGGCGTATATCGAGGTGCTCCCCGACACGCGGCGCACGCACGCCGACAAGCTGATCGCCGGCGAGAACTTCACCAACGAGCCCGGCACCATGGCGGTCGTGTCCTACCGGGTGCACTTCAATACGCCGGGACGATACTACGTCTGGGTGCGAGCTTACTCGACCGGCAGCGAGGACAACGGACTGCACGTGGGTCTCAACGGCGCTTGGCCGGAATCGGGCCGGCGGCTGCAATGGTGCGACGGCAAGAACTCCTGGCGCTGGGAGAGCAAGCAGCGGACGGAAGCCGAGCACTGCGGCGAGCCCCACAAGATCTACCTCGACATCGACAAGCCCGGCCTGCACACGATCTCCTTTTCCATGCGCGAGGACGGCTTCGAGTTCGACAAATGGCTGCTGACCACCGACCGCGAGATGAAACGCCCCGCCGACGAAGGCCCGGCCATGCAGTTCCGAAAGGTCGGCGGTGCTTCATAGTATATCGTTCAGGAGAAGAAAGACTTCCGCTTATGACACGCGAATATC
>VGYL01000711.1 GCA_016872975.1 Planctomycetota bacterium | reverse complement strand
CAGCGTTGTGCGGCATTTCGCATCCACCTCAGCGCGGGCTGGCCCTGGTGGGACGCGCTGAAGGGCCAGGTCAAGGATACCGTGGAGGTTCTCACCTCGGTGGACGCCCAGGAGTACACCAGCCGGGGCTTCTTCGACCTGAACCTGCGGCGCAAGGACATCCCGATCAACCACATGCTGCCCGACGACGAGACCGCCGCCGGATTCCTCTACGCCCTGGAGGCGCCGGAGCCGGTGGACGCCCGCTACGTTCGGTACCGGATCACGCCGCAGCGCATTCTTACGGTCAGCGAAGTCCAGGTCCTCGATTCGATCCGGTACGAGCCGTTCGATCTGCGGATCGCTTTGCCGGATGAGAAGGAGTAAACGATATGCGAACACGGGAACGCGGAAGTTCCAAATCTCAAATCCCAAATCCCAAACAAATCTCAATGTCCAAACTCTCAAATCCCAAACGGACCGGCCGAGGTGCGCCAGCGTTTGGGTCTTTGGGATTTTGGATTTTGAATTTGTTTGAGATTTGGTGCTTGGAATTTGGAATTTCCCTCCCTCGTCGGCCCGGTGTTTTGCTCCTGTGCGCCGCCCTGCTCGTGGCGTGCATGGGCGGGATCGCCAACGCCCAGGCCTACGATGCAGTCATCACGGGGGGCCACGTCTATGACGGTTCCGGCGGGCCGCCGTATGTCGCGGATGTCGGGATCAAGGACGGCCGGATCGCCGCCATTGGGCAGCTTCAACCGGGCACGGCTCGGACGATTCCGGCCCGGGGCCTCGCCGTGGCGCCCGGGTTCATCAATATGCTGAGCTGGGCCACCGATTGTCTCCTGGTGGACGGCCGGTCCCAAAGCGATCTCCGCCAGGGCGTAACCCTGGAGGTCATGGGCGAAGGCTGGTCCATGGGGCCCCTGAACGCTGCGATGAAGCAGGACATGGCCCAGTCGCAGGGCCATCTCAAATTCCCCGTCGAATGGACCACGCTGGGCGAATACCTCGAGTGCCTCGTGCGAAGAGGGGTCTCGACCAATGTCGCCTCGTTCATCGGGGCGACCACCGTCCGCGTGCACACCGTCGGCTACGAGGACCGGGCCGCCACGGCGCAGGAACTCCGGCAGATGCGCGCGTTGGTGCATGCGGCGATGCGGGAAGGCGCGGTGGGGGTCAGCTCCGCGCTGATCTACGCGCCCGGCTCCTACGCCCGGACCGATGAGTTGATCGCTCTGGCTGAAGTGGCGGGCCAATACGGCGGCCTGTACATCTCGCACATTCGCAGCGAAGGCGACCGCCTGCTGGAGGCGCTGGACGAGTTGATCGCCCTGGCCCGCCAGGCGAACGTCGCCGCGGAGTTGTACCACATGAAGGCCGCCGGCCAGGCGAACTGGGACAAGTGCGACGCCATGATTCAGAAGATCGAGAAGGCCCGGGCCGAGGGCCTGCGCATCACGGCGGATATGTACACCTACACCGCGGGCGCCACCGGCCTCGACGCCACGATGCCGCCCTGGGTCCAGGAAGGCGGCCACCGGGCCTGGGTGACGCGGCTGCGGGACCCGGCGATCCGGCAGCGGGTCCTCAAGGAAATGACCACGCCTTCGAATACCCGCGAGACGGGCCCATCTGCCGGCGGGTGGGAGAATTTCTATCTCCTGGCCGGCGTCCCGGACAACATCCTCTTCGTGGGCTTCCGCAACGAAAAGCTCCGGCCGCTGATCGGCAAGACGCTCGCCCAGGTCGCGGCCCAGCGCGGCACCTCGCCGCCGGAGACGATCATCGACCTCGTCGTCGAGGACGACAGCCGGGTCAACACGGTCTACTTCCTGATGTCCGAGGAGAATGTGAAGAAGCAGATCCGGCAGCCGTGGGTCAGCTTCTGTTCCGATGCGGGCTCGCTCGCCCCCGAGGGCGTCTTCCTCCAATCGAGCACGCACCCCCGCGCCTACGGAAGCTTCGCCCGGCTGCTGGGCAAGTACGTGCGCCAGGAGAAGGTCATTCCCCTGGAAGAGGCGATCCGGCGGCTGACCGCCCTGCCGGCCGGGAACCTCCGGCTCGACCGCCGCGGCAAACTGGAAAAAGGCTACCACGCCGACGTCGTCGTGTTCGATCCCGCCACCGTGCGCGACCATGCGACCTACGAGAAACCGCACCAGTACGCCACCGGCGTGCTCCATGTATTCGTGAACGGAATTCAGGTGCTCCGCGATGGCGAGCACACGGGCGCCAAGCCCGGCCAGGTCGTCCGTGGACCCGGATGGAAAGGGCAACCTCGCTGAGAACGTGTATGAGAACCCAGCTCAATAATGGGTGGCAGCGGCAAGCGGAGTCTTCGGAGCTTGCCGATGGTTTCGTCCATCCGCCATCGGCAAGGCCTGCGCAAAGCCTACGGCCTTGCCGCTGCCACCCGTCGAGGGCATTAACCATCGTCAAAGGCAGAGCCTTTGGCGATGCCACCCCGGGCAGTAAGGCAGGAGTGTGTGGAACAACGGGGCGCCAGCGCGATGAGTCGCGGGGCCATCCTGGCCCCGGCGTCACGGGCGGGACGCCCGTGGTACTCATGGGCAGGATGCCCATGCTACGGAGTCGTGCGGGGACGCACGACCTACGAAGAGCCACCAACGGGACGTCTGCGAAGGAAACGGGTGGCAGCGGCAAGTGGAGTTTGGGTTCCCAATCGCGATGCATCGCGATTGGGAACCCTCTTCGGAGCTTGCCGATGGTGTCACGGTGTACGCGGGCGCCGGCGGCAAGCTGGCGCTTGCTGCGGTTACCCGGCCGGCGTGACGAGCGTCTGTGAGCGTGCGATCGAAAAGGTGTGCACAGCACACCCTACGGGCTACGGAGGTGTGCGCCGACGCACGACCTGTGAAATACCAGTAACGGGACTTTCGAGAAGGAGAGTGTCATGAACTCGGATCGGTGTGCTCTTATGGCAGCAGTGGGGTTGGCAGTTCTGTTGGGGAACCCGGGGTTGGGGGTGGCTTCCGAGCGGCCGGGCGGCGCGACGGCGTCGTACGGCGTCGATCCCACGTGGCCCCGCAAGCCGGATCATCTGACCTGGGGCCAGATGCCCGGTATCGTGGTGGACGCGCAGGACCTGGTCTATCTCTCCACCCGCAGCACGCCGGCGGTGCAGGTCTACCGCACCGACGGGACGTTCGTGCGGGCCTGGGACATCAAAGATGCCAGCGGTGCGCACTACATCCGCGTGGACCCGGAGGGCAACATCTGGACGACCGACATCAAGAGCCACCTGGTGTGCAAGCACAATCCCGAAGGCAAGGTGCTGCTGACGCTGGGGGAAGCCGGCCGCCCCGGAACGGACGAAAAGCACTTCGGCCGGCCGACCGACGTGGCGGTTCTGCCCTCAGGCGATATCTTCGTCTCCGACGGCTACGACAACCGGCGGATCATTCACTTCGACAGGACCGGCAAGTACGTCCACCAGTGGGGCGAGGCCGGCAGCGAGCCCGGCCGGTTCGCCCTGCCGCACGCGATTGTGGCCGATACCCACGGACGCCTCTACGTCGCCGACCGGGACAACGCCCGCATCCAGGTCTTCGACACCCGCGGCAAGCTGCTCGCTGTCTGGGCGGACCTCATCACCCCCTGGGGCCTCCATCTGACCCAGGCCGGCGAGCTCTGGGTCTGCGGCTCTTCCCCGCGGAAGAAAGCAGGGACGAACGAGTGGGCGATCACGCCGCCGCCCGACCAAGTCGTGATGAAGCTGAACCTCAAAGGACAGGTGCTCCTGCGCGTGCCGCTCGTGCAGACTCCAACGCCGCCGGGCAAGCCGGGCGAGCTCGACTGGGTCCACACCATCGCCGCCGACTCCCAGGGCCACCTCTACCTCGGCGATATCCAAGGCCAGCGGGCCCAGAAGTTCTCACGACGGCCGTAGTCCCACGGGCTTCGAAGTACGGCATTTCGCAAGTCCTGAGACTATAGCGTAGAGATTGCTTCGTCGCTGAAGCTCCTCGCAATGACATACTCGGGTGCCCTATGTCATTGCGAGCGAGGCTCGCCGAGCGCGGCAATCATGTCATTGCCAGTCGCGAAGCCGCTTCGCGGCGGGCACCGGAAAGAAACCACCGGATCCAGGGTGCCATGCCTACGCCTCGTAGGCATGTCTTTCGCCCCGGTTTGGCCCGGGG
>VGYL01000710.1 GCA_016872975.1 Planctomycetota bacterium | reverse complement strand
TGGACCATCCGGACCGTGGACGCATCGATGTCCAACCCGATCAGACTGGTTCTACGTAGATGCCACATCAGTGAATTCATCGGAAAACGCGATACGTGACTTGAACGCGAAATGGGGTATGGTGTTGGGGGTGCCAGGGCCGATGCGCCCCAGGCTGAAAGGAGGGTACGATCCCGGGTCGGATGTGTCGCTTTGATCCCATAGGTCCCATATGGAAACGGGGGCCCCATATGCGAACGGCCCGACGCGGCTCCGGCGGGGGAGGCGGGGCCGGCTCCGGCTATCGATAGTCGTGCCAGCCGGCGGGGGCCGGCACGTACTTGCTGCGAAGGGAAATATCGCCCGGGATGATGCCGCTCAGGAGCCGTCGATCCATGTGATAGGATTTCAGGTAGCCGTCCTGGTTGGAGACCCCGACGACGCCTCGAATGGCCTCGCAGATGGTGCCGTGGACCTTGAGGTAGTCCTGCGATCCACTGTACTCTTTGCGTCCTCCGTGGAACCCGCGTTGGACGTTCTCTGCTCCCCAGCCGCCGCCGATGACGGTCACGGCGGCCTCCACGACCGTCGGGTCGGGCAGATGTCTCTGATAGTAGTTGCTCTGGCTGGGCGTGGCGCCGGGGTAATCCGCGTTGCCCACGGGGGTGTACCTGTACCCGCTGATGCTGACGATCCCGTCAATGTCGCTCTGCCCCGGATCGACGACCTTGACCACCCCCTGGGCCAGGAGTCCCAGGACATTCGGGTTGTCTTGCGTTGGCATGCCGGCCGCGTCGTGGTTTCCGTCCATCTTGATGACGTCGGCGACCCAGATATGGCCCGTGGCCACCACGGTGATGTTGCCCTTGACGACTTGGCAGCCGTTGTGGCTGGTGGAATTGCCGCCCAGGACGACGTTGCCGTCGACGAAGATCTGTCCGCCTGGCTCGGACTGGGCAGCGCCAAACGACTGAGTGACGTAGGTATCGGTTATGACGACGGTCTGCCGGTCGCCGTTGGTGGCTGCGTTGTTGGAGACGACGTGGTAGGCATAGGTGTGGTACCGCTCGAACTGCGTTCCCTCCGAGCCCGGGCGGATCTTGAAGTCCCACGTTTTCCAATCCTCGTTCTGCCGGAACCCGCGGACACTGCAGTTATTCGTAATGCGGACCTTGCCGACGCCCCCGTCGACGAAGAACTCGAGCTGGGTCGCGGGCTGTCGGTTCGACACGGAGGCGTTGGCCGCCGGGGGTAAAGCGATACTGGGCTTTCGTGCTGTTGCGAAAGCGTGTGATCTTGGTTTCCGCCGAGCTTTCATCGGTGACCCGGCTGGCCGGCTGGTCGAAGTAGATGCCGCCGCCAAAGAGGCCCATTACGTCGGCGTACTTGTCGACGCCGCCCGCGGTGAAACGCGACTCGCCGAGGACAACCGGCTGGCGGAACACGGGGGTACCGGAAATGAAGATATCCTTCACATCGGGCTGGTCATTCGCCTTGTTGATGCAGACCGGCATGTCCACGATTTCGCCGGCGACGAAGTAGACCGGTGTCGTGCCCCCGGAGCCGCTGGGGACCCGGGACGCGCCCATATCCCAGCCGCTGGCAGCCTGCACGGTGAGCACGTCCACGTATCGGTCGAACGGACCGCTGCAGCCGTACGAGACGATGCGAAAGACCGGTCGGGCGCCGGCAAAGCTGAACAGACTGATTTGGTACGTGCAGGAACTGTCGGGAAACGTCAGCGTTCCCGTAGTGCCGCCGACTCCCTGTTGCAGGGCGCTGAGCATGTCCGGCTGCTGGCTCATCCAGAATACGGCCCGCTCATAACCGGCCTCCGCCGCCAGCAGGGCGGCGAAGTTGCCCTTGATGGCGGCCGCCTGGCGCCGGGCGCCGACGCCGACGGCGAGCATACCGAAACCGACCGTCGTCAGAATCGTCAGAGACAGGACGACCAATCCCAGGCTGGTGCCGGCGGCTCCGCGATTCATGAGGCTCGATTTCGGATTCGAACGGGCGGCGGCGAGAATCTCGCGTGCAGAGCCTGGAGCGGACGCGGACAACGGGCAGGTCACAAATCGTACGTCAAACATCATAAATCACCGGGGCCATATGTTGCGCAGCAACGCGGCCGTCGCCACCCTTGAGGTCTCGCCGCTGTTGGGGGCTGTCAGAACGGCGTTCAAGCGGACCGAGCCTTGCCCGGCGTTCGCCACGGTGGTGTGACTGAAGGGGCCGCCCCCGGAATCGCAAGCGACATTCTGCGCGAGCACCAGGGTGGTCACGCCCGTGGTGTTCCGGCGACCTCCGCCGGTCGGGACCGCGCCCGGCGGGTAGGGCCCGTAGTCCACTTTCAGTTGATGGCCGTCGAGATAGAAGAGGGCGTACGCGGTTGCCGGCTTGGCCGGATCCATCAGGTTGTGACTGTCCGATGCGTCGAGCGGGACGTCCCAATAGCGAAATTCCACGGCGGTGCCGGACACGACGGAATCGGGGTACCCGGGCTCCGGCAGGGCCGGCGTGAAAACGCCCTCGTTGACCCGGTACAGGCAATAGCAGGCGCGATTGGATCGGCGCCCCAGACTGCCGAACGTGGTCATGATGACCTCGGCGTTCTGTGGCACGCCACCGTGGGCGGACTCATACGTCCGCAGCCACGCCCGACTGCTCCCGTCGAGCAGCAGTCCCACGGTGACCACCAGGATGACTGCCATGAGACTGCTCACGATCAGCTCCACGAGCACGACGCCGTGGAGCCTTCTGTTGGAAAGCCAAAGTGCCGACGTGGACTCGTTCCTTCTTCACGCACAATTCCGGTTCTCCTTCCTGGCCAAGAGGTCTTCCCAGAGGGAGAACCTACTACCTTCCACGTCCTCGTACACGCCGGATCGCTCCGCCGCTCTTCGGGTCGCACGGCCAGAGGCCGTGGATTTCGTATTGATTCAGCCGTCGGAACCATCGAGTCGTACATACGTCACCATCGTGACGGGCGGCAGGTCCACGAAGCGGCTTTCCGGAGTCGACATACTGCCGTCCGGATTGACTTGCGCAAAGCGCAGAATCACGGCGAGTTGCCGCAGAGTGGTCTGGGTCTGGGTGTCCTTGTCCACGTCCTGGTATTTGAGCGCGGCGAGCATAGGGAGACCGTCCAGGGTGATGCCGTATACCATGTCGTTCAGCGTGGTCCCCAGCCCGGCGGGGGTGGTGAATCCGGCCGGGACCGCGCCACGCTCCGAGAATCCCAGCCCAAGGCCCGCGGGATCGTATTCCTTGGAGCCTCCGGTACTCTTCCAATCCACCAGCAAGAGATGCGCGGCGCGGGCGGCGCCGATCTGGCCGCGGGCGATCCTCCCCATCGTGGCGGCATGATACTGATACCCCAGAGTGCCCAAGGTGGCTACGGCCAAGACGGCCGCAGCCACCATTTGTTCGATCAGGGTGAAGCCTTCGTACTTGCGATCCATAAGTCCCTAGCTGCCGGAACCCTCGGCGAAGGTGGCCACGTAGCCATTGGCCTCGTTGGCTGTGAGGGTCATGACCGCCGGCGAGCCGGGCTTGCCGCTGCGGGTGGAGCTGTTGGCCGTGCAGGTAATCACGTAGGACACCTGTCCATTGCTGGCGGAAGCCGAGCTGATGGCATACGCCTGGTGGGTGAAATACGTGCCGTCCAGGTCGTTGTTGGAGAGTCCGATATCGGCCAGGGTGGGCGCGCTGCCGAAGCTGCCTTTTTCGGCCGCATAGGCCCGCAGGGCGGAGGCAATCGTACCCATCGCCGCTTTGCCTTCCGACCACTTGGAGGCGTCAATCCGGCCGCTCATCAACGGCACGGCTACCGCCGCCAGAATGCCGACGATCAGAACGACCACCATCAATTCGACCATTGTGAAGCCTTTGTTGCTCTTCATGCTCTTGCTCCTACGAAGGAAACCTTGCTTGCAGTTCTATCCGTTTCTTTGAGAAGACACCCAGCCTCCTGCGGGGCACACTGGCACGTCATCTACGTTTTTACGTATCCCGTGCGTTCTTCTCCTATCGGCCGGGCAGGGCTGTAACTTTACACGCTTCTCCGGCATCGTACCGCCGGCCGCTCGCGGGCTTCTTCCGGCGGGTGTTTTCCGGATTCATCAATGCGGTACATCCGACATGGTGAAGATCGGCAGATATAGGGCGATCAC
>VGYL01000709.1 GCA_016872975.1 Planctomycetota bacterium | reverse complement strand
TCCGAATTTCGGATTTTCTTCTATGCGTTTGCCTTCTCCTTGATCGCCAGCAGTTCTTTCATGATGCTTCCCATGCCCAGGACTTTGCCCTGGATGCCGAAGCCGTCGTGCAGCTTCTTGTAGAGCTTGTAGAGCTGCTTGTAGACCTTGTGGTGGGCGGCGATCGGTTTGAACGTCGTCTCTTTGATCCCGCACATCGCGGTTTGGGCCTGGGCGAAGTCCGGGTGGGCCCCGCCGCCGACCGCGGCGGCGACGGCCGAGCCCAGGGCGCACGTCTGGGCCGAGCGGCTGATCTTCATCTCGCGCCCGGTGACATCGGCGTAGATCTGCATGAGCATGGCGTTCTTTTCCGCGATGCCGCCGCAGTTGACGATCTGGTCGATCTTGACGCCGTACTCCTCGAAGCGGTTGATGATGGTCAGGGCCCCGAAGGCGGTCGCCTCGACCAGGGCCCGGTAGATCTCCTCGGGCCGGGTATGCAGCGTCTGGCCCAGGAGCAGGCCCGTGAGCCGCTGGTCGACGAGGATCGTCCGGTTGCCGTTGTTCCAGTCGAGGGCGAGCAGGCCGGACTGGCCGGGCTTGAGCCGGGCGGCCTTCTCCGTCAGGGCCGCGTGCGAGCCGGCCTCTTTGCCGCCGGGCTGGAGGTAGTTTACGAACCAGTTGAAGATATCGCCCACCGCCGATTGGCCCGCCTCCAGGCCGAAATAGCCCGGCAGGATCGAGCCATCGACGATCCCGCAGATGCCCGGGACATCCGCCAACGCGGCGTCATTAGGGGCGACCACCATGTCGCAGGTGCTGGTCCCGATGATCTTGACCAGGACGCCGCTGCGGATCCCCGAGCCGACGGCGCCCAAGTGGGCGTCGAACGCGCCCATCGCCACGGGAATCCCGGCCGAGAGACCCAATCTTGCGGCCCACGGCTCCGTCAGCCGGCCCGCCGCCTGATCGATGACAAACGTTTCGTTGCTCAGGGTCCCGCGCAGGGCTCCGAGCTTGGGATCGAGCTTGCCGAGGAACTCGGCGTCGGGATAGCCGCCCCAGGCGTCACTGGCCATCGCCTTGTGCCCCGCCGCACAGCGGCAGCGTCGCAGTCTGTCCGGATTGTCGGTCCCCGTCAGGACCGCCGGCAGCCAGTCGGCGTGCTCGACCCAGGTGTAGGCGGCGTCGAAGACCGCGGGGTCCGCCCGCAGGCAGTGCAGAATCTTGCTGAAGAACCACTCGGAGGAGTAGGTCCCGCCGCACTTGGCCAGATACTGCGGCCGCTCCGCGCGGGCCAGGGCCGTGATCTCCGCCGCCTCGGCGTAGCCCGTATGGTCTTTCCAGAGCCAGGCATGCGCGTTGGGATTATTCTTGAATGCATCCAGCATTGCCAGCGCCGTGCCGTTACGATCCACCGGCAGGGGGGTCGAGCCGGTCGTGTCCACGCCGATGCCGACGATGTCGCGCGGATCGAAGGCCGGCTCCGCCTGGCGGGCCGCCGCAATCGCGCCGGCCACCGTCACTTCGGTCCCTCTGAGATAGTCCGCGGGATTTTGCCGGGCCAGGTTATGGTCGGCGGGATCGAGCAGGATCCCCGCCTCGCCCGTGGGGTACTCATAGACGCACGTCCCCAGCTCCCGGCCGTCGGCCGTATCGACAATCACGCACCGCACGGAATTCGTGCCGTAGTCCAACCCGATTGCACATTTCATGTCACAGCCCCTTGGGATTTATGATTTACAAGCCCGAACGGGGGTCAACTCTTGACACTTGACACATCTGTCAAGTGTCAAGAGTTGACCCCGGGCCTTTTCGCTTTCTTCCCGCGCGGGCGCGGTCGGCGGCTTTCTGGAAGCCGGAGGCCGCTCGGCGGATGATGGCTTCGTCCATGCAGTAGGTCAGGCGGAAGTAGCCGGGCAGGCCGAAACCGCGGCCGGGAACCGCGAGAATCAACTCGTCTTGCAGCAATTGACAGAATTGCAGGTCGTCCATCGTGTCGCGGGCATCCTGCCCGCGGTCCGAGGGCGAGACGCCCTCGACACGGTTGTCCGCCGGGCCCGGGACCTTGGGGAAGAAGTAGAAGGCACCCTGAGGCAGGGCGAATTCGATGCCCGCGTCGCGGAGGATGCGCGCCATCGCGTCACGGCGGCTCTGGTAGATAGCCACGTCCACGGTGGCGCCCAAGGCCGCCTCCACCAAGCGCTGACCGATCACCGGGGCGTTGACGTAGCCGAGAATCCGATTGCACAGGATCAGGCCCGCGACGAACTGGTCCGCCTGGGGCATGGAAGGACTGACGGCGATGTAGCCGACCCGCTCGCCGGCCAGGGACAGACTCTTGGAAAACGACCCGACCGCCACGCTGAAGGGGTACAAGGGCAGGATCGGCGGGACCTCGACGCCGTCATAGGCCAGGAAACGGTACGGCTCATCGGAGATCAGGTAGATGGGCCGGTCCCGGCCTGTGGGACCCCCGCCCTCGGGGGTCATCCTGTCGTTCGACAGCCGGGGGCGGCTGTCCCACAGCAGGGCCGCGAGAGCCTCCAGCTCGCCCCGCTGGTACACGACTCCGGTCGGATTATTGGGGCTGTCGAGGAGCACGACACGGGTCTTGTCCGTGATCGCTGCCGCCAGGGCGTCCAAGTCCAGGCCGAACGTCGGCGGCTTGGCGGGAACCGGGACGAGCTTGCCGCCATAGTTGCCCACATAGAAGCCGTACTCGACGAAGTACGGGGAGGGGCAGAGGACTTCGTCCCCAGGCTCAAGGATCGTGCGGAAGATGACGTTCAGGCCGCCCGCGGCGCCGCACGTGACGACCACGTGCTGGGCGGTCAGCGGCACCTGCTGCTCCTCGGCCAGGTACTCTGCCAGGCGTTGGCGCGTGGAGGGCAGGCCCGCGTTGGGCATGTACCCCAGGGCCAGCGGCTGGTCCACGGCCCCGGCCAGGCGCCGGAGCGTGCGGCCGACCTCGGCCACGGGCGGCAGATCGGGATTCCCGAGCGTGAAATCGCACACGCTATCGGCTCCGTGCTTCTGCTTGAGCTCGATGCCGGCCTCAAACATCCGGCGAATCCACGAGGCGTTCTGGAGAATATGACTGATATTGGTACTGACCACCTGCATTGCACGGCCCTTCCAAATCCTGAAGCAATCTACTGGCCGCCATTATATGGCCTGCTCACCCGGACCGTCAAATGAACAAGGGACCCGCCGTTCGCGGGAGGCGGCCGGCGCATTCCGCTCACGCTTGCCGCAATTTTATGAAATCGGCGACCATTTCTCTTGACTGGTTCCCAGACACCCCGTTACCGTGTACTTGGCGATGCATGGTTGGCAGGCGGTCTGTCCGGCCGTTTTAATGCGAGCCGAGGGGCCGGCTTACTGTCTGAGGGTGCTGGTGGAAGCCCGAGGGAAAGGGCCAACTGGGGTAATCCCCAGTCCGCCCCGGGAGACTTGGTAGTATTCTTGTACCGGTAAGGAGCGATCTGAAGAGTACCGGGACTGTACCGCAGACTATCCCTGAGTGTTCCGCGATCCGGTTCGGACAGGGGCCTTCTGGGCCGGCACCGGAACAGGAAAAGCAACCGTGAATCTGTATCTCCGGGAAAGGAACATGTCATGAGAGAAACGGAGGCGACCGTATTCATCGTGGATGATGAAACTGCGGTGCTCGAAGGCTTGGAGGCCCTGCTGGAGTCCGTGCGGCTGCGGGTGGAGATCTACCTGGCCGCGGAGGACTTCTTCCGCAATTATGACGTCTCGCGTCCCGGCTGCCTGATCCTGGACGTCCGCATGCCGCGCATCAGCGGGATGGAGGTCTACCGGCGGCTGCGGGAACAAGGCAGCGAGATCCCCGTGATCTTCCTGTGCGGGCATGCCGACATCCCCACGGCCGTCGCCGCCATGCGGGAAGGGGCTTTTGACTTCCTGGAAAAGCCCGTCCACGATCAGTATTTGATCGACCGGGTGCACGCCGCCATGGCCCTCGACCGGGACACCCGCCGGCACAACGCCGAGCGGGACGCCCTGGCCGCCCGGATCGAGACTCTCTCGGACCGGGAGCTGGAAGTCGTGCATCACCTGATGGCCGGCAAGACCAGCAAGGCCATCGCGCGGGACCTGGGTGTCGGACTCAAGACCGTCGACTTCCACCGCGCCAACATCATGCGAAAG
>VGYL01000708.1 GCA_016872975.1 Planctomycetota bacterium | reverse complement strand
TTGCCCGAACCGATGTGGCCTCCGCCCCAGAACACCAGGCGGTGGCCCTCCACGTCTGAGATCCCCCAGCCGTACCCCCAGTGCTGGATTATGCCGCCCCACGGAATCTTCACCTGCGGCTTCCACATCTCCTCATAGGCGGAGGCGGCGACGATCTGCCTGCCGTCCAGCTTGCCTCGGTTGAGGTTGAAGATCGCCCACTTCAGCAGGTCCTCGGTCGTCGAGAACATACCGTTGGAGGGCGTATGCGCCGGGTAGTAGGTAGGCGAAGGCACGGAGACCTGCATCTCGCCGTTCGCGTCCTGCCAGTGCGCAGCGGCAGCCAACTTCGGGTCGAGATCGTCTACGATGAAGGTCGTGTGCTCCAGCCCCAGGGGCCGGAGGATGTGCTCCTCCATGTACTCCTCGAAGGGTTGGCCGCTGGCCTTGGCGATCACGTCGCCGAGGATGTCGAAGTAGTCGCCGCCATAGACGAAGGTGTTTTCCGTGGGATCCTTCGTCATCGGTTTGTCGGCCAGGCTGCGCACATACTTCTCCAGCAGATCAGGACTCCACGAAGGGTTCTGGCTGAAACCCCCGTACAGTTTGACGTAGTCCGGCATAGGTAGGCCGGCTGTGTTAGCCAGCAAGTGGTGGATCGTGATCTCCCTATAGCGCTCATCGGCCAGCTTGAAGTAGGGCAGATAGTCCGTCACCGGCGCGTCCAGCTTGACCAACCCTTGCTCCACCAACTGCATGATGGCGGCGGTCGTAAACCCCTTGGTGATGCAGGCGACGGCGAACTGCGTTTGCGGCGTCATGGGACGGTCGGTGCCGCGTTCGGCCACACCAAAGCCCTTGGCGTAGGCAACTTGACTGTCCTTGACGATGCCCAACGAGACGCCGGGTATATCCTTATCCGCCATCTCCTTCGCGACCAGCGCCTCGATCTTGGCGATGGTATCCGTATCCAGCTTGGCCTTCGGCTCGGCAGCCGCGCCGTAGCCAGCCGACTGGTACTGGATGCCCGGGAACGACACCTTCTCCGCCGCCAGCGCCTTGGCCGCCTCCGCATCCCCCTTCAACTCAGCCAGCAGGAAGGCGGTGACGAAGTGGTTGATCAGGTCGTGGGCGCGGCTCTTGTCCCAGACCGGCTCAGCACAGAACGAGTGGAAGCCCATGGCGACCAGATCTGGCTCGTTTTCACAACTGCCGGTGAAGAGGAGATGAGAGGCACGGTCAAACACGATTTCGATCTTCTGCTCGACCGCCACTTGCTTGTACGGATCACTCGCCTTGTATAGCGGCCCGACCATAGCGTCATCTGAGGCGGCCATGAACATGACCGGCGCTTTGACGGTCTGCAGGCCCGTGGCGCCAAACACAGCAGGAGGCGCCATCGCGATGGCCGCATCCACTCGCGCATCGCCCCAGTCCGGCCACAGTCCCTTGGGAACCTGGTTAAGCCCCGAAAACGCCGCAAGCTCCTTCTCGTAGGGTAAGAGCTCCACGCAGTCTCGGACTGGCGGCTGCTCACCCACCGTGTTCTTCTCACACCAGGCGCGCAATCCGACCAGGTCGAGTCGTGCCCCAACCGACATCAAGGCGGTCTGCCCGCCATACGACCAGCCGGCGACCGCGACGCGTTTCGCGTCGATCAGGCCCTCCAGCACCCCGCCTGCAGCCGACAGGCTTTCGGCGTAGTTGATCTCTCGCGTGACCTCCTGGGGGCGCTGGAACTCAGTCTGCCACGCCTTTGGGCCGAAGGCGGTGCTCCAGTTGTCTTCGTGATCGGCTGAGATCACGACGAAGCCTCGCGAGGCCAGATGCTCGAGGAGATGGGGAAACTCTTGTGCGAACGACCAGTGAGCATGGCTGTACACCACGAGCGGATACGGTCCGTCGGTTGTCGCCGGATCTGCATTCCTGATGGCATGTCCGAAGATCTTCCAGAGCGGGAATTGCCCCGGCGCGAACCGCATCTCGTACGTGTACTCCTCCGGCAGTCCCTTCGGGTTCAACGCTGGGTACCAGATGGTCACGTTGAGAGGGCGCTGTTTCTCCGCACCCGCGGCGATCGCGAAGTTGCGCACGCCCACAGGATATGGTCCGCGCACGCCGTAGGTTGGCGCGTCCGGCCGCAGGCCGCGCGGCTTGGGCGGTGCAGCGGCTTCTTTGGCGGCGGCCCCGTAGGCGGTCGTCTCGTACCGGATACCCGGGAAGGACACTTTGTCCGGCGCCAACGCCTTGGCCGCCTCGGCGTCCCCCTTCAGCTCCGCCAGCAGAAAGGCCGTGACGAAGTGGTTGGTCAGGTCGTGCGCTCGGTCTACGTCCCAGACGGGGTCCGAGCAGAACATGTGGTAGCCGGCCTTCACCATGCCCGGGTAGGCTGGACAGGCATTACCGAAGATCATGTGGCCGGCGCCCTCGAAGAGCACGCGTGTCTTCTGTCGACCGGGCAGGCTCTCGTAGAGGCGGCGGTACTCGATGGCAGCTCCCGCCGACGTATCGAGTGTTCCATACAGCAGCAGGACCGGCCGGCGCAAGCCGTCCAGCCCGCCACCACCGAGCATGTTGACGCTGGGTCCCGTGGCGACAACGACGTCGATGCGCGGGTCACTCCAGTCGGGCCACAGCCCTTCCGGCAAGGCTTCGAACCCGGCCAGGGCGGCCATCTCCTCGAGGTGCTCGGGGTAACCTACGCAGCGCATGTCCTTGGGATAGGCTACACAGTAGTTCTCCAGCCACTCCTTGACATTTAGCCGCGCACCGCCCATCTCAAGCGCGATTCGTCCGCCGAAGGAATGGCCTTTGACCGCCACGTGCGCCGTGTCGATCAAACCTGCCATGGCTCCCCCGGACGCGGTCAGCGCCTCAGCGAAGTCGAGTGTCCGCACCATGTCGCGGGGGCGGCTGATCTCGCTGCGCCAGGTGGGCTGGTACATGTTCCCCCAGTTGTCTTCGTGCAGGGGCGCCATGACGACGAACCCATGCGAGGCCAGATGCTCCAGGAACAAGCTGGCGATCTCGCGGAAGCACCAGGAGCCGTGCGAGTAGAGCACCAGGGGATAGGGGCCGCTGGCAGGATTCGGCGCCGCGTCGCGCAGCGCCCGGCCCCCGGTCGGGAAGCCGGCCGCTGGATCGGCGAGGAAATCCATTTTGTACGTGACGGCTTCCTTTGCCCCTTGTGGGATCAGCGCCGGATACCAGACGTTGACCCTGAGCGGACGGTCCCCGTCCTTCGCGGGCTGCACCAGCATGTCGCGCACGCCCACGCCGAAGGGCCCGCGCAGGGCGTACTTCGGCGCATCTGGGCGGGGCTGATGGGGTTTGAGCTCGATCTCTGCGGTCGTTTCTGCGGAAGCGGCCGCAGGCTGCACGGCCTCACCGGCGGGAGGCACAATGACCGGCGCACACGCGCTCAGGACGAGCGCCAGGCACATGACGGACGCCAACAGCTTGTACGGTTTCATGTCAGTTTCCTCCTTGGTCTGAACGAACTGTCTCTTCGCCTTCCTCGCCTCCTCGATCGGGGGCGAGGCCGATTTGCCAACGCAGGAAGGTCATCATGGCGTCCAGGCTGGCGAACCCGCGACGTTCGCCGGTCTGCGGGTCTTCCAGCGAGGCTCGCCAGGTGGCTTCCCCCGCGATGGTCGTGCGCCAGAGGCGCAGCAAGTAGGACAGATAGCTGAGCTGCTGGTCGCTCACGGACGCACATCCCTTCAGGTTCGATCCGACGACTGCTTCTCAAGAGCCTCCGGAACGCGTGCTGCCAGTTCTCGTACGTCCCGTCACGGCGTACTCGAAAGTTCCTCGCATTACTTCGGTTTGTGAACCACGATGCTGCCCCCCTGGATCGCGGTTCCGGCGTTGGAATCATCTCCCTCGCCCCACTGGTTGTCGTAGATCACTGCGTCGGTGTCCATGTCCCAGATCTTGATCCGGAACAGATCAACGTCTGCGCTGGGGGTCAGCTCCTCATCGGTAGCGGTCAGCATGAACCCGAAGTCCCCTCTGCCGTTGACGGTGCCTTGACCCTTGTACTTCGCCGTCGGTCCAGCAACCACCAGCCAGTCATAGCTGTCGGACCGGAAGCGCAGGTTGCCGGCCTTGAACTGGAACTCCGTCTCGCCGGTCGGCGTGCTGGCGCCCTTCTTGTACTTAGAGACGAAGCCGAAGTTGGCTTTGCCG
>VGYL01000707.1 GCA_016872975.1 Planctomycetota bacterium | reverse complement strand
AGGTCTCCTGTTCTTCCGGATTCATTTTCGTTTCTGCCATTTTCCTTTCTGTCATCCTCGGTTCAACAGCTCTTCTTCAGCCGCAGATCATGTCATTGCGAGCGAAGCGCGGCAACCTCTGGGAACTGTGAACCGCCAACAGGGAACTTCTTTTCAGCCACAGAGAGCACCGAGGACACAGAGAAAACAGTCCCGAACGCCGTACGGCCCGCTTTCGCTTCCCGCTTCACGAGCCACGAACCACGCCTCTGCAACTGCGAAAGGTCAAAAGGGCTTACCCCGGCCTCTCCGCCAGGGTTACGGGGGACGTGACTCCGGAAAATGTACCTGACACCTTTAATTGCCCCCACACCCGCCCGGGGGGGCGGGTGACAGATGCAGCATGACCGTGCTGTCCTTGCCGCCGGAGTTTCAATCCACACCCGCCCGGGGGGGCGGGTGACATTTAACAGGCTATACTACTAATACTAGTAGGAGTTTCAATCCACACCCGCCCGGGGGGGCGGGTGACCGCGCGAGGAATGCCAACCCCCCAGCCTGTTAATGTTTCAATCCACACCCGCCCGGGGGGGCGGGTGACCTGCTTCGGCTGCTCCACCGTCCACCGCGCCGACGTTTCAATCCACACCCGCCCGGGGGGGCGGGTGACACTAACCCACCTCACGACGCACCTGGTAAACAGTTTCAATCCACACCCGCCCGGGGGGGCGGGTGACTGTTACAACTGTAAGTATAGCAAAGACACGGTGTTAGACAAGCATTATCGCGAACCGGCGGCAACCGAGCGACGCCGGGCGCGCCTGCCGGGGGCACTCATCTCTATGTACTTGTCAAGGAGCCACTTACAGCCGTCGCGAACCTCTCCGGCAAAAGGCCGGGCGCTTGGGGTTCGCGGCGGGGTCCCTACACGAGCAAAGGCCCCTGCGGGTCATAGCTCGGCTTGGCGCCAAAATGCTCGACGCGCCGGCGCCAGTGCTTGCCCAGGTAGTAAAACCGCAAGCTGTCCTTCTCCAGGTTGACCGTATCCATGAGCCGGCGTTTCAATTCGACCCACTGGCTGGCATCGACGAAGCACTCGAAGACCGAGTTCTGCACCCGCTGGCCGCGATTCTCACAGATCTTGGCCACGTGCCGCAGGCGGCTCTGCCCGGCGGGCGTCTCGGTGTTCACGTCGTACGCTACAAGGATCATCATCATGGTGCTGCCCCCCTACCGCCACAGGAACGGCGGATAGCCTTCCAACTCCCCGCGCAGATGGCGGGCCAGAATCTGCGCCTGGACGTGGGCCAGCAGGCCCAGCGGGATCTTCTCCTGCAGGAACAGGTGCGTGATCTCTTCCTGCTTGCGTTTCTGCCAGGCGACCAGCACCGCCTTGCGGGTCTCGTCGTCCATCGTGACGGCCCCCGACTCGGTCTTGGTGAACCCTTCCGGCTTGACCTGCTGGCGGTTGACCAGCGACAGGGCCAGGCGGTCCACGAGGTACGCCCGCAGCTCTTCCATCAGGTCGAGCGCCAACCCTGGCCGGCCGGGCCGGTCCCGGTGCAGAAAGCCCACCGCCGGATCGAGCCCGACCCCTTCCAATGCCGATTGCACATCGTGCACCAGCAGCGTATAGAGGAACGAGAGCAGGGCGTTCATGTTGTCCAGGGGCGGCCGGCGGCTCCGCTCGCGGAAGAAGAACTGCTCCTTGTCGGCGCTGATGAGGTGGTCGAAGACGCCGAAATACGCCGCGGCGGCGGTGCCCTCGATGCCGCGGATCTGATCGACGGTCGGCACGTCCTGAAGGTTCTTGATGTACTGCTGCATATCCTCCAGGACCTGCTTGATCGGGGTCGAGTCCGCCAGTTCCGGCGTGTCCCGCAGGGCCCGCTGCAAAACGATGCGGCTGTTGGCGACCTTGGCGGTCACCACCGACCGGGCGACCTCGGCACTGGCGGCGGGATCGTCCGCCTTGCGGTACTGCGCGCGGCGGAGCAGGACGTTGCCGCTGATCGGGCCGTGCACGCGGGCCAGGAACCGGCCGTTCTCCGTCAGGAACGAAAGCGTCACGTTCCGCTCGCCGCACAGCCCCAGCAGAAACGGGCTGCACAGGACGTTGCCGAAGCAGACGATCGAGCCCAGGTTGTGGATGGGCACGCGGAGCTTCACTTCGCGCTCCTGACTCACGAGAACGGTCTCGCCCTCTTTCGACAGGTAGCTGCCCTGGGTCGTCACGAACAGCGTGTTGAGCAATTGCTTCATTCGTCTGTCCCCGCTTGCGAGAGGTAGTGGCGGATGTTCTTCTTGATGCCGGTGATCTTGGGCAGGCAGCGTTCGAGCAGCGAGCAGCTTTCGCACTTCTTGGCGTACGCGGCTTTGGGCGTCTGCCCGCTGCGGAGCAACTCATGCAGCTTGCCGGCGGTCTCCCGCGTCTGCTGCCGGAGGGTCTCGGTAAACTCGACCTCCTGCCGCCGTCGCGGCCGGCCGTAGAACAAGGCCCCGTTGGCGATGCTCGTCCCGAGCATCTCCTCCAGGCACAGCGCCTGGGCGCACAACTGGACCTCATCGCAGACATCGAGCTTCGGCTTGCCGCGCTTGTACTCGACGGGAAAGACCCGCCACCGCCCTGGCAGCCCCGGCACCGCCGCCCCGGCGCCATCCGCCATGTCATTGCGAGGGAGTCCCTCCGGGACGACCGCGGCAATCTGCCTCTGCTCCTCCACGCCGCTGAGGCGATGAAACTCGACCACATCCGCCTGCCCGACCAGCCCGAGCGCCAGCGACCGCAGCCTCAGCCCGCGCACGATCCGCACGCCGGGACGGCTCTCGGCCTCGGACTCATGGACCTTCTCATGCAACCCCCGCCCCTCGGCCGTGAACACATTCTCCGACCACAGTTGCTCGATGTGAATCAGCGCACACTGCCGCGGGCAGAACACCAGGTGCTGCAAGGCGGAGATCGGTAGCAGTTCGTCTTCGGCGTACATTGCTTCTCCACGACCGGATTGAGGGGCAAGCGGGACGATCACCGCTTGCCCCCAGTTCCAGGATCACAACTTGGCCATGTCATCAGGCAGACGAAGCAATTCCACGCCAGTCGGGATCTTCTTATCATCGACAATGACGCGATAATGACCGAATCTGCGCGGCACGGTGACTCCGTCGGCCTCCATGGCCTTTTCGTCATGCTTCACCTGGATGACATCCTCAAAGAGCACTTGAGCGGGGCAACAACCGAGCATAGCCTGACGCGTTCTCTGCTCCTGATCGCTATCGGTGCCAACATGCTTAAAGGCATAGACCGGCCTGCGAACAGTCATGAGCCCCTTGCTCGATGAGCGATCGTGCTCGTACATATTCAGTAGGGCCTCGACCAGCAACTTGAGGTCATCCCGATTGAAACCTGTCTGCTGGGCCAGGTGGGCAGAAACGAATAGCTTTCCCGCGAATAGGCCATAGGGAATGAGGGACTTCCGGCCCATCGTGCGTAGCGTATCCTCCGGTACCTCTTGTTGCAGTTGTGCCAGTTCCGCGCTGGACATTCCAGGCCTGTCAGTCACTCCGTGGGTCTTCTTCTCAAATCCAGCCACCGCCATGCGCGTGACGGAAATGTCGAGGGGCAATACGCGATCCAAGGAACGGGCGAATGCGACCTGCACAGGACCACGGACCTGCCCGGCGTTCGCCCCGGTGCTCATGACAGCCCCAAAGGCGCGCACATCGTAGAACTGCTGGCACATCCAAGCCCTTGCCGCACCCGTCTTGTCCTTGCTGGCTCTTGAACCCTTCTTATCGCCTGTCCCGCGCTCCTGGGGCATACCGCCTGTGGCCTCATGTGCTTTGGCGATAGGGAGATTCAGATTGGTGGCATGCTCGATGAAGATGGCATGGGGCATAACGTTCCCATGCGCGATTTGGACATAATTACGTAGGCGCCGTTTGATGGCCACGTCTGACACCAGCCCATGCATATCTTGCGGGTCAATACGAGGGGCGTTGCCTGCATCCGGGTCACCATTAGGGTTGCCGTTTTCGCAGTCAAAAAGGAATAGAAACTCGTAACGGTTGGCGATAGCAGTAGTCATGATAGTTCTCCTTCCTCATTCGTAAGAGGGGTGAATTGTCGCGCGTATTTAGCCCAATCGATGGTTGCGAGTTGTGCGAGTTGCTGATAGTAACCGAGCGCGAAGTAGCTTTG
>VGYL01000706.1 GCA_016872975.1 Planctomycetota bacterium | reverse complement strand
CGATGAACTGCCGGTCGTTGACGCGGCTGGCCCAGCCCAGCGCCTCGGCGCCGATGCCCATCGGCGTGAAGCCGTAACGCGGACCGTAGTGCGTCAGATCCGTCGAGCCGAGGCAGATCACCGGCGCGCTGCACGTGGGGACGATCTGAGCGATCACCCGGCCCAGCCGCAGGGCTGTGTGGTTCGAGGGGACGATGATGGGCAGCAGGCGCGCCCCCGGGAATAGATACTGGAGGAACGGGACCTGCACTTCCAGGCTGTGTTCGTGCCGATGGGCCGAGCTATCGACGATCGCGGCGCCGCAGTCATGCAGGGCCTCCCGCAGCGGCTCGTCGAGGGCGATCGTGCCCAGGGGCGTCTCCCAGGCGGCGCAGCCATCCACCACCGGCTGGGCGCCGAAGTAGCCGTGCGCGGCCCCGCAGATCACGAACGTGCCCACGCTTCGCCGGCGGCGCTTGATCGTCGCGAACACCAACGCCGCCAGCGGGCCGCTGAAGGTCCAGCCCGCGTGCGGGACCAGACCGCCGACCAGCGGCTCGGGCACGCCTTCGTGCGGCACCTCCGCGGGCAGGCACGCACGAATCTCCGCCAGACACGTCTCGCGCTCGTCCGGATAGAACTGGCCTGCAACCATCGGCTTTCGGGTCTGCATGGCAGCACCTCGAGCATTTCTTATTTACGATTTACGATTTACGATTTATGATGCCACCGGTGCTTTGTCGGTTGCAGGACAAAGCCGCAGGACTGATGGTACTTCGCAGGTTGTGAATAGTAAATGGAAAAGATGATGGGATCGAAAGAAACAGGGCCGGTAGCGGTCGTCATGGGGTCGGACAGTGACCTGAACGTGATGCAGGGGTGCGTCGAGCAACTGCGGGAGTTCGGGATCGAGCCGGCGGTGCGGATTCTCTCGGCGCATCGGACGCCGCAGGCGGCCGCCGAGTTCGCGCAGACCGCCGAGGCGCGGGGGGTCAAGGTGATCATCGCCGCCGCCGGGATGGCAGCTCATCTGGCCGGCGCGATGGCCGCCTGGAGCACACTGCCGGTGATCGGCGTGCCGCTGGTCGGCGGCGAGGGCGGGCCGGCGGGTCTGGATGCGCTGCTCAGCACGGTCCAGATGCCCCCGGGCGTGCCGGTGGCCACGGTCGCTCTCGGCAAGGCCGGCGCCAAGAACGCCGCGATTCTGGCGGTGCAGATCCTTGCCCTGGCGGACGCCTCCTTGCGCGAGAAGCTGGTGCAATTCAAGAAGAGGCAGGAGCAGAAGGTTCGGGAAAAAGACGCGGCGCTCCAATGAGCGACTACCGGCGCCAAGCACCGCGCGTGGACAGGATGGACATCGTGGACAATGGACACGATGGACCGAGTGGACATGATGGACAGAATGGACTTCATGGACGCTGCGCCGGCCCGGCCCGGTCCATGCTGTCCATAATGTCCATTCTGTCCATTATGTCCACCCTCTCTGCGCGCTTTCACCCTTGGCCGCGAATGGCCGCCAGCAGGGCGTCGGAGGGCCCGGTCTTGGCCAGGTAGGCCTCGGCGCCGGCGTCGAGCATCCGCCGGGCGATGCCGGCCTCCTCGAACATGGATAGCCCGACGATCCGCGTCTGGGGCAGGAGGGCCTTGATCTGCCGCGTGGCCTCGTCGCCGGGCATCGTCGGCATGGCGACATCCATCAGCACGACATCGGGTATCAGCTCGCGGGCCAGCTCGATCGCCTGACGGCCGTCCCCCGCCTGGCCGACGACCTCCATATCGGATTGCTCGCTGATCAGGGCGGCCAAGCCGGCACGAATGGTCTGGTGATCGTCGACGAGCAGGATGCGCAACGGGCGGCCCGCAGGAAGGCCAGACGGTGCGGCCGGGCGAACGTCGGAAGGGCAGGGCGCTCTGCGGCCTTCTTCCGTTCGCACCTTCCGGCCTTCTTCTCTCTGAGGGTCCGGCGCCGTGATGAGGAACACGCTGCCGCGGTCTTTGACGCTGTGGATCTTCATGCGGCCGCCCAGCAGCTCGACCCGCTCGCGGATGCTGAGCAGTCCGAACCCGGCGGCCCGTCCCAGCGTGCCGGGATCGAAGCCCCGGCCGTGATCGGCAATCGTCAGCCACAACTGGCCGTGCCGCCGCTGCAAGCGCAGGCGGGCCTCCTGCACCCCGGCGTGCTTGACCGCGTTGAACAGGATCTCCTGGGCCGTGCGGAAGAGAAAGGCCTTGAGCGCCTCGGAGGTTGAATCGACCTTGCCGTGGACTTCGGTGTGCACGGTCAGGCCATGCTTCGTCTGCACCTGCCGGGCCAGCCACTCGTAGGTCTCGCCCAAATCGCCCTGGTACAGCACCGCCGGACTGAGCTCATGCGGCAGGCTGCGCGACTTCTCGATCGCCTCCTTGAGCATCCGGGTCAGTTGCTGCGCCAGTTCCTGCAGCCGTTCGTTCCACTGCCGCAGCTCGGCCTCCGTCTGCTTGCGCGACGTGATGTCGTACATGACGCCGATGATGCGGATGGCCAGGCCCTGCTCATCGCGGATCACCTGGGCATGAGAGGCCAGCCACGCGATCTCCCCGCGCGGCTCCTGCCGCTGGCGCAGGACTCGGAACTCGGCGTCGAACTGCGTGTGCTCCGTCAGCACGTCGGCCAACTCCGCCTGGAGCTTCTCGAAGAGGCGGGCGTTATGGACGGACAGCGCCAGAGGCGAGGCGAGTTGATGGGCGAAGTCGACGTGGGCGTCGCCAAAAGGCGCATCGGGTTTGTGCTGGTTGAAAAAGAGCACGCCGATGGCCTGATCTTCCACGACCAGAGGGACCACCAGGACGGCGCGGACGCCCCATTTCTTCATGTGCTCGCGATTCACTCTTTCATCGGTGAAGGCGTCGTTGATGACGACCGGCTCTTTCGTCCGGATGGCGAGCACGGCGTGCGGTTCCTGCCGGTCGTCCATCCGCGCCCCGAGCACGTCTTGCGGCAAGCCATGCACGTGGCTGACGACCCATCGATCGTCCCGGCGCAGCGAGAGCGCGGCCGTTTCGCTGCCGACCGCCGCGGCCGCCTCCGCGATGACCTTCTGCGCGATCTGGTCGAAGTCGAGCGTCGAGTGGATCAGCCCGTCGATGCGGGTCATCGACTGGCTGCGTTTACGCTTTGTGGGCATCGTGACCTTCCTCGTCAAGAGCCGTCATCCGACCCTTTTCCGGCTGCCAGGAGCCAACAGAGAACCATCCTCCCGGATGCACGGCGCCATAGCAGGCGTTCCATTCCGGGAAAAACCTCAGTCTCCCGCCAGGTCACGCGGTTGGCAACCGCCCAAGTTCCTCAAACAGGGCAATTGCAGATTCGGCGTTGAGGCCGTTCGGAGTACCGCCCTATGAGTCTTGATGAGCAAGTTCGGTAATGTGTAGGGTGGGGCTTGCCCCACCGCTTTCCTTAGGTCCGGCTTCCCGGTGGGGCAAGCCCCACCCTACAACCACACGTTGCCTGGCGCGAGGCCCATCGGCGAAACGACGGGTGCGGTGCGATTACCGGTTTTGTCCGTCAAAATTCATTGGGCGGGTAAGAGAGTCTTCCGGCGCAGCCGGCTCCATGTTCTGTAAACATGGAAGGAAAAGGGGAGTTGGACTGTTTGACCCGCGTAAACGCGGTACTCCGAACGGCCTGCGGACCACGGACCAGATGTCTTTCGTAATCGCCCAATCGACAGCTTTCATCCGAGGCAAAGAAGCCACACTGTTGGGGTGGCAATATGCCAACGGGTGTGATATCCTGCTCGCAGGGTGGGGCTTGCTCCGCCCTTTCTTCACTCGCAGGAAACAGAACCGGTGGGGCAAGCCGGGATCCCAATGGCGATGAATCGCGATTGGGAACCCTACCCACCCTACGAACAGAATCACGATGGAGACGTGAATGGCTCGGGATAGTCTACGAGAGAAGTTGCGGGAGCGGGCGAAATTCGTCGTGCTGGCGGAGCTGACCGGCGGGCCGGGGTTCAGCCTCGATCCCATCGAGAAGTTCCTCCAGGCCCGGCGGGAGAAGGCAAGCGCGATCCCGGCCGGGTTCGACCTGGCGGCGATCACCTTGCCCCAGAGCCCGGGCGGGGTGGCGAATATCGAGCCCGCGAGCGTTATCAACTCGATGCAGGCCAAGGGTCTGCTGGCCGGGCTGGAGGTCGTGTCGCACATCACCTGCAAG
>VGYL01000705.1 GCA_016872975.1 Planctomycetota bacterium | reverse complement strand
ATAGGGTACCATACGTGCGCCGACTGGCTCGTCTCAGGAGGCATTCATGGGTCCTGTGCCTCTGGAATCCTGTCCAGGGTGTATCCTAGAGGAAACAACGGATGGCTGCGGTAGGCGTTGGCAGACGACATATATCGAGAAGGGCGTGGACCCAGTCCGATAACTGGGAGACCGTGCGGCAGAGGCTTCTGCAACGGCGCATCTGCGATTTCGGACTGCGGATCAAGGGATCGCCCCTGGAGCCGTTCCTGCGGCAACTGGAGCGGGAGCTGTCGGCCAAGGGCATCGACTATCAGCCCACGTTCTACCTGACCGACGTCTGGGGCTGCCCGGACCAGGTGCCGGCCATCGGCATCCCCTTTTATTTGGCCAGCCCGCTGCTCGCACGGATCGAGAAGGAGCGAACCGGCGACCTGGAAGACAGTGAGACGATCATGCAACTGCTGCGGCACGAGACCGGGCATGCGATCAACTATGCCTTCCGGCTGTGGGAAGCACCGCGCTGGCGGGAGCTGTTCGGCCCCTTCTCCAAGCCGTATCGGGAGGTCTTTCACCCGAATCCGTGGAGCCGCAGCTTCGTCCGGCACATCCGTAGCCGCTTCTACGGGTACACGTACGCCCAAAAGCACCCGGACGACGATTTTGCGGAGACCTTTGCCGTCTGGTTGACCCCGCGCTCCGGCTGGCGGCGCAAATACCGGGCGTGGCCGGCCATCCAGAAGCTCCGGTACATCGATCACCTGATGCGGAGAATCGCCGAGTGCGAGCCCAAGTGCAAAGGCGGCAAGCTCGTCGAGCCGGTTCGCGAGCTGACGATGCCGCTGGCGGAGTACTACCGCCGTCGCAGCCGGGAGTACGGCCGAACCGGGTAACGTATCCGCCGGGCGCCACAACGGTTCCGCGGGATACGCCGGTCATGGACACCGGGCACGGAGGGCGAGGGCAGGCTGGGAAGTAGCACCACATCCCAAGCCGCCAAGAGGCAGAAATTCCAAATCTCAAGCACCAAATCTCAAACAAATCCAAAATCCAAAAAGCACAAATGACCGAAACGCTGGCGCCGGTCGCCAGATCCGTTTTTGGGTTCTGAGTTTTGGACCTCTGAGTTTGTTTCCGACTGATCTCTCCGCTTTCGCGGGGAGGTGCTTGGGACTTGGAATTTCCGGCACACCGGCTTCTGCACGCATCTTGCGCCGGAGCAGCCGGCTTGGGCTCAAAGCTGCATGGGAATACTGACGTCGTAAGGCGGGCCCTCCAGGGCGGCCTCGATGATCCCCTGGAGCAAATACGGATAATCGATGCCCGCTTTCTCGGCGGAACGCGCCAACGCGACGCCCTCTTCCAGCGAGGCGTTGCAGTTGACCTCCAGGACCCGGGGAATGTCGTCTTCGTCGAGCCGGATATCGACGCGGCCGTAGCCCCAGGCGCGGACCGCCCGAAAGGCGCGCAGGGCGATGTCACTGACCTGGCGGGCCAGCTCCGGCGTCGTCACCGCCGGACAGATGACCGAGGTCTTCTTGTACTCCACCGAGGTCTCGATCCACTTGGCCGCATAGGACATGATCGGTGGGATCTCCGGCGGCAGGTCGCCGTAGTGGACCTCGGCCAGCGGCAGCACCCGCGCCCGCTTGCCGCCCACGATGCCCACGTTGAACTCGCGGCCGGACAGGAAGGACTGGACCACCGCCGGCTGGTTGTACTCCTGCAGGACCTTGCGCACCTGCGCGCGCAGGGCCTTCTTCGAGTACACGATCGAGTCCCGATCCAGGCCGATGCCCGCGTGCTCCTGGCCGGGCTGAACGATCAGGGGAAACTTCCACTCGTACCGGTCCACGTCGCCCACCTTCTCGAGCAGCTCCGTGCAGGGCGGGATCGGGATGCCCAGGCCGTGGAGCAGGCTGGCGGACATGTGCTTGTACCGGCTCAGGCCCAGGGCCAGGGCGGGCGAGCCGGTCAGCGGGAAACCCATCATCCGCACCATCGCGGCGAACCGCATCTCGTAGAGGGCGCCGTGCACCACGTCATCGTACTGATTGAACACCACGTCGGGATTGAGACGCCGCAATTTGCGCTGAAACGCGAAGAGATCCTGGGCCAGCGGCAGAATGGTGACCTGATGCCCGAGGGACCGCAGGATGCGGGCCATGTGGCGAATCATCTTTCGCAGGTCCGCCGTGCTGCCTCGATCTTCCGGCGTATCCGGTACGAATCCCGTGGCGGCGTTGTACGCCAGGGCCACGTGCAGCGAGCGGCGCGACCGTCTGGATCGGTTTGCCATATTCTCGTCCTCATACGTCATCTTCCCACGACCCGCGCGGGTCTGGTGGGCCGCAGACAAGACCGCGTCCCGGGCCCCCCTGCGTCTTTTGTCATCGTCATTATCGTCAACCACGTGCCCGGCGTCAACCGCATCGTCTGACAGGACGGATGACCGTTGGTGCGAGTCTCCGGCGCGACGGAGGCTCGGTCCCGGCGCGGCCACGGAAAAGGGGGCATTCTACTTTTCCCTCCGGCCAGGGAAAAGCAGAATGTCCCCTTTTCCGGCGCTGGTCCGGGCGGGAAAGCCCGCACCGGAACGGTCGTGCACCACATAGCCCCTTGCCTTTCCAGGGCTTTGGCCCTACCAGGGCGGTCGGAAAGAGGCCGGTATGAATGTCCGGCCGGTCGGCCGGAATCTGAAACCTGAACGCAGAGGAGTCCCATGCAATCATCGCCGAATCGATCGTGCTGTCTGCTCGTACTCGTTGTCATCGCGTGCGGCTTTGCCACGGCAAAGACCCAGGCCCGGGACTGGCCTCAGTGGCGCGGACCGGACCGGGACGGCAAGTCCGCGGATACCGGCCTGCTCCAGGCGTGGCCTGCCGCAGGGCCCGCACTGGCCTGGAAAGCCGCCGGGTTGGGCAAGGGCTATGCCGGCATCGCGGCGGTTGGGGACCGGCTCTTTACCATGGGGGACAAAGAGGATGCCGGGTACGTGATCGCCTTGAGCGCCGCGGACGGCAGGATTCTCTGGTCCACCAAGGCCGGCGCCGCGGGCACGCCGGACCCGCCGGGCTGGAGTTTTCCCGGACCGCGCTGTACGCCCACTGTCAGCGGCGATCTCGTCTTTGCCCTCAACGCCTGGGGCGAAATGGTGTGCGTGAATGCCGCCGACGGCAAGGAACTGTGGCGCAAGGATTTCCGCAAGGACTTCGGCGGCAAGCCCCCCACCTGGGGCTTCTCGGAATCGCCCCTCGTGGACGGCGACCAGGTGGTCATCACACCCGGCGGCAGCCGGGGCGCCATGGTCGCACTCGACAAGAAGACCGGCCGAGTGCTCTGGCAATCCCAAGACTTCACCGATGACGCGCACTATTCCTCCATCATTCCGGCTGAGATCGGCGGCGTCCGCCAGTACGTGCAGCTCACCGCGGCCAGCGTCGCCGCCAAGTGGTTCCTGCCGGAGCCGGATGCCGCAGCCGCCTTGCGTCTGCTGGATGGCCGTCACCGCTTGGCCGCTCCGGACCTGATCCGTGCGGAGACCGGCAACCTTGTCTGGAAGCTTCAGGTCCGGGGTGTGCTCGACGCGCAGGAAGCCACCGATCTGATCGAGCATTTTCTGTCCCTGCCTTTGGAGATCTACGACAGCACCTACTTGGTCGCTCCCGCCCTGCAGATTGCGATCGCCACCCGGCGTACCGTGTACGACAGCCTGTATCTGGCTCTGGCCGTGGAATTGGGCGGAACGGTCGTAACCGCCGATGCACGTTGGGTCAATGCCCTAACTGACAGCCCCTTCGCCCCCTTCCTGCGGCCTCTGGGCCAACGTTGATCCCTCCCGGCAGAAATCTCACGGCACGCCGGTCGCGGGAGCAGGCTCCGGAGAGCCTTTGTCGTTTGGGACCCACGGCATGACAGCAGAAGAACGCAGCGTCACAACTCGCCTGCCGCCAACCGGCTATCGCCATCCGTCTGATTTCCGCTTGCCTTTCTATCGGCCACGTGGATCCAGCTTGCCGCGGGCGTGCGCAAGTCCTATGCTGGGGGCATGTCCTGAGTCGCGTTCTCTACTCCGAGGAGTCCGAGTATGGTGCAGAAGATGAACAGACGTGAGCTGATGCGAACGGGGATGGCCACCGCGGGTCTGTGGGGCCTGGGCCCGACGGAGGCGGGCGCGGGCTCTGTCCCAGGGCCGGCG
>VGYL01000704.1 GCA_016872975.1 Planctomycetota bacterium | reverse complement strand
GCCGCCTTCGGGAGTTGGGCCAGCCTCTGGACGTCGCGATTCCAGCCGCAGCCCAGGCCGTACTTTGAAAGGAGCACGCCCACGCGGCTGCCGATGTACATGCCCTCCAGGAAGGGCTCCGTCGTCCGGCCCGGCTGCGTGGCGAGGGCATCTTGCCCTTGCGTGTCGCGGGCATCCTGCCCGCGATCCGAGGGCGGGACGCCCTCGGCGCCTACAAGGGCGGGACGCCCTCGCCACGCCACGGAGGCTGCTGTAACGTCCACGAACATGTGGTAAAGCGGATGATCCGCTGGGAGCGTGCGGAGGCGGCACTCGGGAAACGCCTGCAAGAAGACCTTCCGGGCGGACTCGTAGAAATACGGTGAGCCCGCGATCGAGTCGCAGATCACCATGCCGCCGTCCAGTACGTATTTCCGCAGGGCCTGGAGGTGCGTGTCGCTCAGCCGCAGCGTGCGCACGCCGCTGAAGAACAGGGCGGGCAGCCGCTTGGGATCGAAATGATAATCATTGAGGTTGACGTTGTTCCAGTGATAGGTTAGTCCGGTCTCGCGGGCCTTTTCGAGCAGCCTCTCCAGGTCCGTCGGGCAGAGGTTCCAGTCCGCGATCTCCAGGGCGTCGCCGGTGCTGTCGGTGAAGGAGGCCGACTCGCCCCAGATCACCTTGCCGATCAGGTCCTGGGCCGCCGGCGGCTTCTTGCGCTCCGTCCGCCGCAGGGGCGTCGCCGGCAGCGGCAGGGGGGGCAAGGCCTCCGCGGCACTGATCTGCTTGGGCGGCGCCTTGGGCGGCGCCTGGTTGCCCAAATAGACGAACCAGTCGTTTTCGCCGCCCGCCTGTGCCGGGGCCGCCCGTGCCTCCGAGAGCGTCACCCCCAAAGGCGGGGGCGCCGCCAGGGCGATCGTCAGAAGCATGATCCTGCGGAGGGTCCCGACGCGATTGCCTGTCTTCGTTTTCTGTGCCATTGGTCCCATCTCCCGTGGGCAGGTGGCATCGTCGCGATTGCTTCTACACCCACTTATTGTACAGAATCCGCCGAGTTTGTTCAAGCCCGTTGCCGCGACATGAGACCCCAGTTTCCACTTGGCATTCCACGAAGCGGGACTACACTGGGCTCTGTCGAAATCCTGGAGAAAGGAGTTGGTATGAAGTCTCGCCGCCGGAGTGTGCAACTCGGATCGTCCCTCGTCCTGACCATGATCTTCAACCTCCTGGCAAGTACGGCCGGGATGGCCTCGGAACGTCCGGCCTACCTGGATACGTCCCAGCCGGTGGAAACACGGGTCCAAGACCTGATCGGGCGGTTGAGCCTCGAGGAGAAGGCCATGCTGCTCAACCACCGGGGCACGACGGTCGAGCGATTCAACCTCCGGTCGGATCAGTGGAACCAGTGCCTGCATGGGGTCTGGTGGACGGAGCCGACGACGATGTTCCCGGTCTCGATTGCGATGGCGGCCACGTGGGACCCCCGGCTCATTCACGAAGTCGCCACCGCCATCAGCGACGAGGCCCGGGCCATCTACAACGGCTGGCGCCGGGACCCGGGCTTCCGGGGCGAGCACAAGGGCCTGATCTACCGGGCCCCGGTGATCAATATCGGCCGCAACCCCTACTGGGGCCGCAATGAGGAGGCCTATGGCGAGGACCCGTTCCTGACCGGCCGCATCGGCGTGGCCTTCGTCAAGGGTCTCCAGGGCGACGACCCGAAGTACCTCAAGCTGGTCTCCACGCTCAAGCACTACGCGGTCAACAACGTCGAGCAGGACCGCCAGAGCCTTTCGGCCGCCGTGAGCGAGCGGATGTTGCACGAGTATTGGCTGCCTCACTTCCGTGACTGCATCGTCGAGGGCCAGGCGCAATCGGTCATGGCCTCCTACAACGCGATCAACGGCGTTCCCAGCAATATCAATCCGCTCTTGCTGACGGAAATCCTGAAGAAGCAGTGGGGCTTTGCGGGCTTCGTCGTCTCCGATCTGGGCGGCGTCAACACGATGGTCCGAGGCCACATGAAAGGCCGGATGACCTACGAGGACGCCGTGGCCCAGTCCCTGATCGCCGGCTGCGATTTCTCCGACCGGGAGTTCGAGAAGTACATCCCCGTGGCGGTGCGCCAAGGCCTGCTGCCCGAGGAGCGGGTCAACGATGCCCTCTGCCGGGTGCTGCGGAACCGCTTTTGTTTGGGGGAGTTCGACCCGCCGGAAATGGTCCCGTACAGCCGGATCTCGCCCGAAGTGATTTGCAGTCCCAAGCATCGGGCGCTGGCGCTCAAGACGGCGCAAAAGTCCATCGTGCTGCTCGTCAACCGGGACGGCTTCCTGCCGCTCGACAAGACGAAACTGAAGAAGATCGCCGTGATCGGCCCGCACGCGGATGTATTCACGCCCGGCGGCTACAGCGGCAAAGCCGACCATCCCGTGACCCCATTGCAGGGGATCAAGAATCGCGCCGCCCCGGGGACCGAGATTCTCTTGGCCCACGGCTGCAACATCAGTGAGACGGTTGCTACGGTCGTGGATAGGGAAGAGGCCTTCAGCCGGGGCGCCAGCGTCAAGCTGATCGCCCGGGCCCCCGGCGAGTACATTCAGTTCCTGGTTG
Organism: Planctomycetota bacterium; assembly: GCA_016872975.1. Classification (GTDB taxonomy): domain Bacteria; phylum Planctomycetota; class Phycisphaerae; order Sedimentisphaerales; family Anaerobacaceae; genus PLanc-01. The sequence continues at coordinate 1,591 of VGYL01000704.1, read as the reverse complement.
AGGTTCCGGCCCCCGGGACCTATGAGATCAAACTGCGCTACAAGACCTTTCCGGACCGGGGAACGTACAGACTGAGCATCGACGGCGTCGAGCAGGGCCAGGCGGTGGACATGTACGCCGCTGCGGCGAGCTATGACAATGTGGCGAGCTTCGGAGCCAGGACCTTTGACACTCCGGGCAGCAAGCACTTCCGCTTCACTGTGACGGGCCGAAACGCCGGCAGCTCTTCCTGTTCCGGGCACTTCGACAACATCACCCTGGCGGGACCGTCCGATCTGAGCTACGAGCTGGAGCGGCTCCCCCACACGACCGGCGGCGCCGACAGCGGCGACTCCATCCGCCGGGCGGCGGCTCTGGCACGCGAGGCGGATGTGGCCCTTGTGTACGTCGGCACGACCAATGCCATCGAGGCGGAGGGACGCGACCGCACGAGCCTGAGCCTGCCGGGCCGGCAGGAGGAGTTGGTCCGGGTGGTGCTGGCGGCCAATCCGAAAACGGTGGTCGTGCTGATGAACGCCGGACCGCTGACGGTCCACTCGATCAAGGACCATGCCCCGGCCATTCTGGAGGCCTGGTGGAACGGCGTCGAGGGCGGCAACGCCATTGCGGACGTGCTCTTCGGCGACTGCAATCCCGCCGGGCGCTTGCCCCACACCGTCTATGCCTCCGAGAGCCAGGTGCCGTCCCAAGACGAGTACGATGTGACGAAAGGCTTCACATACATGTACCTGCGCGGCGCGCCGCTCTTCGCCTTCGGTCACGGCCTGAGCTACACGACGTTCACGTACGGCAAGCTGAAACTGTCCGACCAACAGATCGGCCCCGGCGGCAAGCTGACCGTCTCGGTCGACGTGACCAATACCGGCAAGCGGGAGGGCGAAGAGGTCGTGCAGCTCTACATCCACGAGATGGAGCCGGCCGTCACGCGGCCGGTCAAAGAGCTGCGCGGCTTCGAGCGCATCGGCCTCCAGCCGGGCGAGACGAAGAGAGTCACCCTGACGGTGCCCGCCGAGAAGCTGGCGTACTATGACGAGACCCAACATGGTTTCACAGTGAAACCGGGCCCGTTCGAAGTTCTGGTCGGCAGCGCCTCGGACGACATCCGGGCGAAGGCCCGATTCTCGTTCGTAGGGACGCTGTAAAGCGTTCCGTAGCATGGGCGTCCCGCCCATGAGTAGGATGGGTATCTTGCCCATAAGTAGCATGGGCATCTTGCCCATAAGTAGTATGGGCGTGCCGCCCATGGGTGGGTTCCCAAACGCGGTTGATCCCGTTTGGGGCCCCAGCAGCACGGCTGTCTCGACCGTGACTCCTACGAGCATCCCCCGCCCCCGATCGGGTCGAGAGCAGGCTCTACGCAGGCACAGGCTCTGCCCGTGCCCCCGCCCTGCGACCGCTGGGCGGAAATTGGCTTTGTTTTTCCGAGCCCTTGTGCCGGTTCTATTCGTCATAACCCCTTTCCCCAGCCATAGTTATTCGCCTTTTGGCCCGTCCCGAAGTCGAGTAGGCGAGGAGGTTACCCCCCTCGCCCCTCGCAGACCCGGACGTGCAGATTTCCCGCATCCGGTTCCTCCTGTGGCAGGTTCGCACC
>VGYL01000703.1 GCA_016872975.1 Planctomycetota bacterium | reverse complement strand
GAACCCGGCCAAACCCGCGGCCCTGGGTGACACGAAAGCCGTCTGGGTGGGCGGCGACTATCACCTCAGGGCCGGTTCCCCCTGCCTCGGCGCGGGCGATCCCCTCCCGGCGTCTCCCTGGGCCATCTTCGACCTCGACGGCGACCCGCGCTTCGTCACGGCCGTGCCTCCCGACATCGGCTGCGACGAATTCGTCGCCCGCCCATTGGCGGCCGATGCAAACTGATTGCGGTTCTGCGTCATGCTGGGCGGACGGAAGAAAGATTTGCTTGCCTTGGTCCTCTACGTCATAATGTAACTGGGTAGGTGCATGGAAGAACGCCAAGACGACCAATGGAGCGGTTTATGCGGACCTTGTGCGGCAGCCAAGAGCTGAACGGCCTGGTATCATCAAACGTAGACCCATATGGGTATTTTGCCTAATGAAGCACGGAATTGTCAGACGATACGTACTAAGCACGGGATAAGGGGCAAGATGTACCCAGCAGGAATCTGCCTAGTCGAAGTACGAAGAGGAAATAATGGCTGAGAGGCAAGAAGTCAAGCAGCAGATAGCAAGCGAGAGTGCTTGGCGTGCATTCCTCTCACATACGGCGCCTGCGGGAGAGATCCAGCCGCGATCAGGCGCTCGGAGCAGAGAGTCCCACGAAACAGATCTCGTTCACAGCCTTATCCGGGTGCTCGCACCTGCTCGCCCATGTACAACCTCACAGCAACATGACTTAGATGTCATGCGCCGATCACTGGTTTTCTTTCGGGATGCCGCACAGAGAGGGGTCATCACGGATGATGAAGCGCTCGCTGTGATGAAGTTGGTTGTGTCGCAATTCGTGCAGAGTCGCTTCAACTGCATCCTATGGGACACGCTCGGCGATGAGCCAACACACAGATGCACATTCCGGAAGGTTGCGGGGAGATTGGGGCATGAGCGAGAATATGAGTCTGCCAGATAAGCGACAGCCTGACCACCCAGAAGAGAAGGAGCCGGACCAAGAAGAAGACCAGTCCGCCTCGGATAACCAGACCCGAGTTGACAAGGTTCTTAGGAAACTTGCCGACAGTGAACCCGAAAAGCTCATGGAATTCATGGCTATGAATGTGAGTTCGGTCGGTAATCCCCTCCTCTCTAAAATGAACGCGGGGCACGTCGATAAAATCATCAACCTGGCTTCCAAGCATGACGAGCGCACATACGATATCCACAAGATCACGACCCACAATGAAAACCTGCAGTGGATAGTTGCCCACGTTATGGCTTTTGCTGCGTCCCTCGTCTTTGTGGGCCTTGTCGTCTTCATCCTCTGGCTATTCCGAGAAAAGCCGGATGTCCTCATTCCTTCCCTTGCTGGGATTGGCGGATTCGTTAGCGGTTTCGCCGGTGGCTGGGGATTTGGCAGTAGGCGGAAGAAGTAGCCTCATCTGCTCTTCCATTTCGAACTCTCTCACGACTGGTGCTTGGAGTGCATGGACCGACCGCCTGCGGTTCGGTACAATGGAGCGTCGTGCCGGCGCCCAGGCCCTGGTTGCCCAGAGAAGTTCGAAGAGTCGAATTCTCGATTCGCGACGTCATGTCTGTTTCGGACGTGGGATTCGGGATTTCGAGAGGCTGCCTCCCGGCGCTCGGTGTGGATGGGAGATCTATGGACGCTGATGAAGTCATACAGCCGCGGATTTTGCTGGCGGACGATCAATTGAGCGTGCTCAAGGCCCTGCGGCTGCTGCTCAAGGGCGAGGGATACGAACTCGAGACGGCCGCGTCGGCGACCCTCGTCCTGGAGGCCGTCGGGCGGCAGGATTTCGACGTGGTCCTGATGGACCTCAATTACGTGCGCGGCAACACCTCCGGCCAGGAGGGCCTGGACCTGCTGTCACGGATTCAGCAGATCGACAGCACGCTGCCGGTGGTGGTGATGATGACCGCGTGGGGCAGCGTCGAGCTGGCGGTCGAAGCGATGCGGCGGGGGGCCCGCGACTTCGTGACCAAGCCCTGGAAGAACGAGCGGCTTCTGGCCGTGCTGCGGACCCAGGTCGAGCTGGGCCGGGCTCTCCGCAAGGGCCGCCAGCTTGAGCAGGAAAACACTCTCTTACGCGGCGAGAGCCGGCCGTTGATGATCGCCGAAGCCCGGGCGATGCAGCCGGTCCTGGAGGCGATTGCCCGCGTCGGGCCCTCGCAGGCCAACGTCCTGATCACCGGCGAGAACGGGGCCGGCAAAGGGATCGTCGCCCGGGCCCTGCACGCCGCATCCCTGCGCCGGGACAAGCCCCTGGTCAGTGTCAACACCGCCAGCATCCCGGAGACCCTCTTCGAGAGCGAGCTGTTCGGACACGTGGCCGGGGCCTTCACCGACGCCAAGGCCGACCGGCTCGGCCGCTTCAAGCTCGCCGACGGCGGCACCCTCTTTCTCGACGAGATCGCCAGCATCCCCGCGAACCTGCAATCGAAGCTCCTGCGCATCCTGGAGAGCGGCGAGTTCGAGCCGGTGGGGTCCTCGAAAACGCACCGCGTCGACGTGCGCATCCTGTCGGCCACCAACGCCAATCTCGCGGAGGAGATCGCGACCGCGCGCTTCCGCCAGGACCTGCTCTACCGGCTCAAGACGGTGGAGATCCGCGTGCCGCCGTTGCGGGAGCGCAAAGAGGATATCCCGCTGTTGGCGGCCCATTTCCTCGAGAAGCACGCCGGGCGGTACCGCAAACAACTGACCGGCTTCGACGCCGCGTCGCTGCAGATTCTCCTGAGCTACCCCTGGCCGGGCAACGTCCGAGAGCTCGATCACACGGTCGAGCGGGCCCTGCTCATGGCCCAGGACACCGTCGTGCGGGCCAGCGACCTGGGCCTGGAGCCGAAGTTCGAGAGCGGCCCCCGGCTGGAGGAGATGACCCTCGAGCAGGCCGAGCTGCTATTGATCAAGAACGCCCTGTCCCGCTTCCAGGGCGACATCAGCAAGGCCGCCGACGCCCTGGGCCTCAGCCGCGGCGCCCTCTACCGGCGGTTGGAGAAACATGGAATCGGATAGGAGTGTTAAGTTCCAAGTGTGAAGTGGGAGGGCCTGCCACTTCCAACTTCAAACCCCACACTTGAAACTCCTGACTTATGAAATATGAACATCGCATCTTGACGCTGGGACTTGTCGCCGGGCTGGCCGGCTCGGGGCTGTCCTTGTTTCTGCTGTGGCAGTGCGACTATTCTACGCAGACCCGTCTGACTTTTGCCGGCCTGATCCTGTTCATCTGGCTGGCTACGGCGCTCACCCTGCGCAACAAGGTGGCCTTTCCGCTGCGGACGCTCTCGAACCTCATCGGGGCGCTGCGCGAGGGCGATTACTCGCTGCGCATCCGCGGGGCGCGCCTCGATGATGCCCTGGGCGAGGTGATCTGGGAGGTCAACGCCCTGACGGCGTCGCTGCGCGAGCAGCGCCTGCGGGCGATGGAGGCGATGGCCCTGCTCCGCAAGATCCTGGGCGAGATCGACGTGGCCATGTTCGGCTTCGACAGCCACGGCCGGCTGCAGTTGGTCAACGACAGCGGCAAGCGCCTGCTCGGCCGTGCGGACGAGGACCTCCTCGGCTGCCGGGCGCAGGACCTGGGTCTGGCGGGCTGCCTGGAAGGCGAGACGCCGCGCGTCCTGGACGTGGCCTTCCCGGGCGGCGCGGGGCGCTGGGAGCTGCGGCGGGGCAGCTACCGCGACAAAGGCGTCCCGCATGAGCTGGTCTTTCTGTCGGACCTGACCCGCACCCTGCACGAGGAGGAGCGGCGGGCCTGGAAACGCCTGATCCGCACCGTGCGGCACGAGGTCAACAACTCCCTGACCCCGATCCAGTCGGTGGCGGACAGCCTGCGGGTACTGATCGACCGCCGGCCGCTGCCGGGCGACTGGCAGGAGGACCTCAAGACCGGCCTGGAGCTGATCGCCGAGCGGGCCGAGGCCCTCGACCGCTTCACCGGCGCTTATTCCCGCCTCATGCACCTGCCGCAACCCAGCCTCGCGCAGGTGGAGGTCGCACGGCTGCTGCGCCGCGTCGCGGACCTGGAGACCCGGATGGAAGTGACAATCCTCGCCGGCCGCGAAACCCAGATCCAGGGCGACCGCGACCAACTGGAGCAACTGCTCATCAATGTCGTCTCCAACGCCGTGGAGGCCAGCCTTCAATCCCGCCCCGGCGGCGACGGCCAAGTCCTGATC
>VGYL01000702.1 GCA_016872975.1 Planctomycetota bacterium | reverse complement strand
ATCTACAAGGACCCGAGCGGTCCGAATCTCACCCAGAGCCAGAGGGACTGGATCAGGAATTATGTCAATGCGTTCGAGGCCGCCCTGTACGGCGCGAATTACGCCGACCCGGCGGCCGGCTACGCCCGGTACATCGACGCCGATTCCTTCATCGACAATCACATCGTCGTCGAGCTGACCAAGAACATCGACGGCTTCCGCCTGAGCACCTACTTCCACAAGGACCGCAACGGCCGGATCGTCATGGGACCCGTCTGGGACTACGACCTGTCGCTCGGCAACGCCAACTACAACGACGGCTGGAACTCCACCGGCTGGTACCACAACGTCTTGGGCGACGATGCCTACCCCTACTGGCGCCGTCTGTTCCAGGATCCCCAGTTCAAGCTGCGGTACGCCGACCGCTGGTTCGGCCTGCGCCGGGGCGTGTTCAAATCGGACCGTCTGCTGGGAATGGTCGCCAGCTACGCGACGCTGCTCGACGAGCCCGCGGCGCGGAACTACGCCCGCTGGCCCACCCTGGGCACCTACGTCTGGCCCAACTGGTTCATCGCCAAGACCTACCGCGAGGAGATCACGTGGATGCAGGGCTGGCTGGCCGGACGGCTGACGTGGATGGACAGTCAGGTCGCCCTGGAGTTCGCGCCGGCCCCGCCCTCGTTCAACCGCCAAGGCGGGCCGGTCGAAGCGGGCTTCGAGCTGGCGATGACGGCCGCCGGGCCGATCTACTACACGCTCGACGGCTCCGATCCCCGTAGGCTGGCGGAGTCGATCCCGGCATCGGCGGCCGTCACCCTCGTCTCGGAGAGTGCGGCCAAGCGCGTGCTCGTGCCCGCCGGACCGGTGGATGATGCCTGGCGCGGCGGCGGCCGGGGATTCGACGACTCGGCCTGGACGCCCGCCACCGGCAGCGTCGGCTACAGTCAAGGATCGCGTGCCGTGGGACTCTTCGGCCTCAACGTCGGACCCCAGATGCAGGGCTTGCGGACGAGCTGCTACCTCCGCATACCCTTTGCCTTCACCGGCGACCTCCAGAAAGTAGGCGGTCTGGTCCTGAGAATCCGCTACAACGACGGCTTCGTGGCCTACCTCAACGGCGCCGAGATCGCCCGCCGGAACTTCACGGGGATTCCCGCCTGGAACTCCGCGGCCGATGTCCAGTTGTCCGGCACGGCCGCCGCCGAGTACGAGAGCATCCCGATCGTCTACTCCGCCGGCCTGCTGCGGCCGGGCGACAATCTGCTCGCGATTCAAGGCCTGAACGTCTCGGCGATCAGCCCCGACTTCCTGATTACCGCCGAGCTTCTGGTGGAAGAGTCCGCCAGGCTGGACGCGTCCGCCCAAGTCAAGGGCTACACGGCCCCGATCCGTCTGGACGCGACCGCGCAGATCAAGGCGCGGGCGCTGGTCGCCGGCCGCTGGAGCGCGCTGAACGAGGCGATCTTCGCCGTCGGCCCGGTGGCCGAGAGCCTGCGGATCAGTGAGATCATGTACCATCCGCCGGATACGGGCCATCCCGACGATCCGAACACCGAGTTTATCGAGCTGATGAACGTCGGCGCCGCGACGATCGATCTGGGCCTGGTCCGGCTCACCGAAGGGATCCGATTCACTTTTGCGTCCTTCAAGCTGCCGCCGCACCACTGCTGCCTCGTGGTCAAGAATATCCCGACCTTCGCAGCGAAGTACGGTGCGGGTCTGCCCGTCGCGGGCCAATACACCGGCAGCCTGAGCAATTCCGGCGAGCGGCTCGTCCTGCTGGACGCCGCCGGCCGCACGATCCACGACTTCACCTACTCCGACGCCTGGCATCGCTCCACCGACGGCCGCGGTTTCTCGCTCACCCTGCGCGATCCCTATCAGGTAAACCCTGAGACCCTGGGCGACAAGGCCGCCTGGCGCCCCAGCACCCAGCCCGGCGGCTCGCCCGGCGTCGCCGATCTCCCGTAACGCCGGCCCGGCCCGGCCCTTCCAATTGCCGATTTGGACCATCGTATTTTCCTATCCGGCGATCCTCTCCCGCGTCCGTATTCTATGGTGCCGCGGGAATCAGAATGCAATACCGCATGGGCTTGAGAAGCTCGCAGCGCGGGTCCCGGCGGCAGAGCAAGAAAGGAGTCGTCAGCTTTGGAACGAAAACAGAACCATCTTCCGGGCAGCGCGATACGCTCTTGCCCCGCGTGGCTGGTCGTGGCCGGGACGCTGCTGCTGGTGGCGCTGCTCCCGATGGGCGCGCCCAACGGGGCCGCCGACCTCGAGGTCGGCCAGCGGGTCTACGTGATCGGCAATCCCTTCGGCTACGACCAGACCCTGACCGCCGGCGTGATCAGCGGCCTGCACCGCCGCATCAACGGGGTGGGCAGCCGCCCGATCGGCGGCGTGATCCAGACCGATGCCCCCATGAATCCGGGCAACTCCGGCGGCCCGCTGCTCGACAGCGCCGGGCGGGTCATCGGCATGAGCGCCGCCATTCTCAGTCCGACCGGGGCCTACGCCGGCATCGGGTTCGCCGTTCCCATCGATTGCATCAATCGCATCGTGCCCCGGATCATTCGCGGCGAGATGACTCCGAAACCCGATCTGGGCATCACCACGGCGCCGGACCACCTGGTCCGCCGGCTCGGACTGGAGGGGGTGCTGGTCCTGACCGTCACGTCCGACTCGGCCGCCGAGAAGGCCGGGTTGCGCGGAACCCAGCGCGACGAGACCGGCCGCATCGTGCTCGGCGACCTCATCACCGCCGTTAACGGCGCGCCCGTCCGCACGACGGACGATCTCCTGGCCGCCATCGACAAGCACAAGGTGGGCGACACCGTGCAACTCACCATTCTGCGCGAAGGCGAGAAAATGGAAGTCGAAGTCCGGCTTGAGGCCCTGTCCTGAGTCACCACAGCTTGGCTCTGCCTATCGTGACACTTGAGACTTCCAACGTGAAACTCCGCGCGAAATTGGCTTTGTTTTTCCGAGACCCGTCGAGTGTGCGACTTACCGTAACTCCTTTCCCACAAAGACTTTGCCTCTCTTGACGCCGGGGCCGGAATTGGGTTTGTTTCGCACAAATTGCCGCCAATCCATCTCCTGCGCAGGCCTGGGGATTGTCGTGGCAAGGTCACGCAATACCATATCACTCTCCTTGTTGTGAAAGAAAGCACAATAATGGGAGCCATGAGATCTGTAACCAAAGGCCTTGTCAGCCGAAACACAAAGGACGTAACGCCTGCCACTCCCTGCGCCGCCGCGACCGCGTAATGCGCCAACTATGCGAACGCGACAGAAACGATTCTATCTCGTGCCCAGACGCCAAGAACGCAAAACTCCCAGGGCCGGCGTCCCATGCCTTGCGTCTCTCCTTCCTCCTGGGCGCTCCCGGCGTCGTGGCGCCAGAACACCCCCGCATCCCGGCCGCAGGCCGGACTTCTATAATAAGACGCTTCCGCCCACCTGTATGTTCCACAAAAATTGAAAGTGCGGCAGAAATTTCGTGCCAACAGACCGGACAGTCCCCCGAGGACAGACGGGGGGATTGGGGTCCCATCGCATGGTACGCTACTCAATGCGCGCGTTGCACGTCTGATGACCTCGCGATATACTCTCAGTAGGTTGTCTGTCGCCCTGTGAGCAGAGAAGATACGAAAACGAGGTGTGCAGCCATGGTGTGGGTGTGTGTTCTCGTAACGTGCCTCTCTCTCGGTTCCGATGCCGCCGGGGACCCCAATCAAGGGGTCTCAGCACCAGCGGCAAACGGTACCGTGGGAGTGGCGAAGCCGCCGGATACTCCCGGCTCCGCCCCGAAGGCCGAGCCTCCCGAGTCACCTGTCGATATGGGCAGGAAGCCGTTCCCCTGGACCCAGGCCATTCCGTGGGCGATCAGTTTCGGCCTTCTGCTCGTGGCTGTCGGCGGATTCACATTCGGTTTCTATCAGTACCGCCGACGGAGGGCTGATGCAGCGATCAGGAAGACGGCCGAGTTGGAGGCGCAGGCCAACTTCCACCAAGCGGAAAGGCGCCAGGCAAGTCAGACCGCGGAGGAGCAGTACAGGGACATCTTAGACAGAGAGTTGGGCACTGTTCAAGTACTCGGCACGCATGAGATCGCGAACGTTCCCGTCGATCTTCTCGAGACGTTCGTCACGCTGGACCTTTCCCTCGCTTGGCCGGCTGACTGTGCCAGGGAGCCGCGAATGG
>VGYL01000701.1 GCA_016872975.1 Planctomycetota bacterium | reverse complement strand
ATCACCGAAGGCGCCGGCTCGGCGTTCTTCGCCATTCTCAAAGGGGCCCTGCAGACCGCCCCGCTGTCGGCCAACATCCTGCCCTCGATCACACGTCATTTCGTGACCAAGGCGGCCCACAACGCGCGTGTCGCAGTCGAAGAGCGGTGCCTGACACCCGAACAGGCCGCCGCCGCGGACGAAATGTTCATCGCTTCCACCACCAAGGGCCTCGTCCCGGTAGTCCGCTTCGACGATGCCGTCATCGGCAACGGCCACCCCGGGGCCTGCACCCTGGCCCTTCTGGCGGAGTTCCTGAAGTTCACGGTCTGACGAGAGCCGCGGGCGGAAATTCCAGGCACCAAATCCGAAATCCGAAACAAGCTCCAAGGCTCAAAATCCCAAATCCAAAACCGGACCGGCCCCGCCCGCGTTTCGATCATTTGTGCTTTGAGTTTTGAATTTGTTTGAGATTTGGTGCTTGGAATTTGGAATTTCCTCGCCCGGCGGTTAGCGGGATCACTCAACTTTCGATATCAGACGGCTCCTTTGAACAGCAGAGCCAAAGCGAGGACGCACAGCAGCATGATCACGCCGGGAACCGCCCAGAGCTTGCGCCACTGGAAGCGTCCCTCCACGCGGTACTTGTCCATGACAATCCCGGCGAACTGGGTCCCGAGGAATAATCCAACGCCCGTTTGCGCCATGAAGACCAGGGCCTGCATGGTCGCCAGCACTTCCCGCGGCGCCACGGCGGCCACGAACATCTGGCCGGCGATGATGAAGAACACGTAGGCCAGGCCGTGGAACGCCTGCCCCGCCACGATCAGGCCCGGAGGACTTGGGGCTACATAGATGATGTAGAGAATCAGCCAACAGGCGGCCCCGATCGTCAGAGTCCACTGGAAGCCGGCCTGCCGGACCAACCAGCCGAGCGCCGCCAGCGTGGCGATCGCCTGCATCGCCTGTGCCACGGCCATCGCCGCGGGGACGTTCTTCGGGGCAATGCCCTTGTCCTGCATGAACTGGGCCGTGCCGAGGAAGTAAAACTGCATCATGCCCGCGCCGACAAACGAAATGATGATGAAGATCAGGAAGTTCGAGTCTTGCAGCATGCCCAGGGCCCTGCCGATCGAAGAGCCCTCCGCCGCGGCGCCGGCCGGCGGCGTGTCGGGCAACAGAGCCCCGGACACGACCGCCATGACCACGGAGAGCACGCCCGCCAAGACGAGGCAGTCCCGTCCTTCCTCGGCCGTCCTGAAGATCCAGCGCCAGCCGGTCAGGAAGTAGCCCGCCAGCGCCCAGGCGATGGGAGCCCACATGAAGATATACGGCGCCGCGGCGTCGGCCTGATTCGCCCCCAGATGGTGGAACATCAGGGAGTTCACCAGCGGCAGCGTCGCCGCGAAGAACAGCGCATAGGCCAACATAAACCCGAACAGGGCGCCGAACTTCCGTTTCCAGGCGGAGATGAACAGCAGCAGCGTGCCCACCAGATGCGCTCCCGCCAGGATGAATTCCGTGTTGATCCAGCGGTCGGCGATCTGCCCCGCGATCAAGGGCGAGATGATGCAGCCTAAGGGGATGGTCGCGTAAATCCAGCCGGTCTGCTTGCCGCTGAACTTCAGCGGTCCCAGGAGCCGTGCCGCCAGGATCGGGTACCAGGCGCCCCAAATGGCGTACTCCAGGAACATCATCGCACTCAAACGGATATACAGCCCCGCATCCATCCCGGCAATCATGTGGCTCTCCTTACTTCATCCGAGGTATCTCATTTGCAGGCAGCCGCGAGCCGCTGGGCGGCCAGCTTGACGTCGCCCAGGCGGTTGTCGCCGGCCTCGCGCTCGATAGCCATGGCGCCGTCGAAGCCGACCTCGTCCAAGACTGCGAGAAAGCGCTCGATGCCGACCTGGCCGTCGCCCCAGGGGACTTCCGCGCCCCAGGTGCCCGGCTGCTGCGTACGCAGCGCGTCCTTGACGTGCAAGTGGCGGACCCAGGGTGCCAGCGTCCGCACGGCGTCGATCGGGTCGCCCTTGTCGTACAGGATCATGTTGGCCGGGTCGAAATTGACGCCGACGGACTTATGGTCCAGCTTCTCCAGGAAGTGCCGCAGCTCCTTGGCGCTCTCCTGGCCGGTCTCCAGCAGGAGAATGACGCCGTTGTCGGCGGCGATGTTCGCCAGGTCCCGGATGCGGCCGAAGATCTTCTCGGCGTGGGCCTTGTCGGTTTCGTCGATGAAGCCGGCGTGCATCGAGAGGTACTTCACACCCAGCTTGGCGGTCGCAATGGTCGCGCCCATGAACAGATTGTGATTCTGCTGCCACGGGGCATCGGGTACGACGCCACCGGTGACCTTGATACTCTCCAGCGTCGAGTAGTCCTCCTGCGGAAAGTCGATCATCGTGCTGGTGATCGTCCAGTCCTGGGCCTGGATCGTGCCGAGGACCTTACCGCTGCTGTCTTCCACCGCCGCGCGAATCCCCAGGTGCACGTGCTGCAAGCCGCACTCCTTCATGGCGTTCGCGACGCCCTGCACATCCGTCCGCAGCGACCAACTGCAAACCCCCACCGGCCATTTCTTGCATTTCATGTCGTGTCTCCCAACTCTCTTGTCCTTCCGAAGCAGATTCGCACGGACGCCCACGGACTCTCACGGACCCGCACGGACCGGCAGTCCCTGGCGTCCGTGTGGGGCCTGATTTCGGATTTCCGCCGCTCGGCGGCTCAGTGGATCATGATCTTCTCTTTGCGATAGATAGACTTCTTCTCGGCTTCGACTATCCGGACCGAGTTGCGGGACTGTTCCAGGGTGAGGATCTCCTCCACCGGCCGGCCCTGGATCGTCCGGGCGAAGTGCTCGATCTCGCGCACGTAGCCGTCGCCCTCCGGGACCGGGGGCGTGAACGCCTCCCCCGCGGCGGGACAGACGCGGAACATGGGCTTACGCGTCAGATCGTAGACGATCGTCGCCTGCTCCAGGATCAGGTTGAAGCTCATCTCGAAGCCGAAGCCGGTCGTCATGCCCCAGCCGCCCTCGGCAATGACCAGTTTGTCCTCGCCGCAATCGTACGTGGTGACGATGTGGATCAACTGCCCGGCCTTGGTCTTGGCCCCGTGGCTGCACACGCCCTTGGGCATACCGAACAGGTACTGGACGTAGTCCGTGTCGTGGATGTGCAGATCGAGGGCCACGCCGCCGCTGCGTTTCTCATCGAGGAACCAGTTGTCCACGCTCCAGGCGGGCGGGGCGCCCAGCCGCTGGAACATCGCGGCGACCACCCGGCCGTACTGACCGCTGTCGACGATCTCCTTGGCCTTGGCGTATTCCGGCCAGAACCGCACGCAGTGCCCGATCTGCAGGACTTTGCCGCTCTTGCGGGCCGCCTGGATCATCCGGTCGCAGTCCTCCACCGTCAGCGCCATCGGCTTCTCGCACAGCACGTGCACCCCCGCGGCCAGGGCCTTCTCCGAGCACGTCGCGTGCAGGTACGTGGGCAGCGTCAGGGAGATGGCGTCCGGTTTGGCCTTGGCGAGCATCTCGTCGAGGTCGCGGAACAGCTCGATCCCCGTCAGGTCGATGTCACCCTCGGCCCCCTCGATGTTACCGACCGCCTTCTTCGTGTCCTCGCGGATGTTCGGGTTCGCGTCGCAGATCGCGACGATCCGGGCCTCCGGCAGCAGCTTCCAGTGCCGAAAGTGCATCCGCCCCATGAATCCGAAACCCACAATCCCGATTCTCAACATTGCGGCACCTCCCATTTCGAAGTTTGGAGTGTGAAGTTTGAGGTTGGAAGTAAGAGGCCGCTTGCCCGGATGAGCGATCCCCTGTCACCCCTCGCACCTCTGAAGCGTCCTTTTTGCTCGGCCACAACTCCACACCTCGACACGGCTCGGCCTCCAAATTCTCTGTGACGCCGGATTTTACCAGACGCCCCGCCCCTTCGCCAAACGATTTTCTGTCACTTCCGGTGAAAAACCATCGCCCCTGACAGTCCGATAATGGGAACAGTGAAGCGTGAAACGCACCTCGTGCGCGGGGGCCATACGCTTTACAGGATCCGCTTCACGCTCCCCCTCTGTGGCAAAGGAAAAGGGGACATTCTACTTTTCCTTTCCGGAGGGGGAAAAGTAGAATGTCCCCTTTTCCGGCGGGAGTCTGGGCCGGGACGCCCGCGCAGGAACGGTCATGCACCGCAAGAGCGGTTG
>VGYL01000700.1 GCA_016872975.1 Planctomycetota bacterium | reverse complement strand
GCGTCGCCTGTCATACCCCCGGTGGCAGTGACCCCAAGGCCGCCCAGTTCGACCTGACCGCCCGCCACGCCTATGGGGCTCTCCTGGGGTATGCCGAGAAGGATCTGGAGAAGCTCGCTTTTGAAAAGGACAGGTCCGAAGTCAACCAGGGACCCGCCGCCCAGAGCAAGCTGCTGGCCTTCCTCTCCCAGGACCCGCTCCACCGGGACATCCCCCTCGACGACGACAGCTTCGAGCGGCTGGTCACCTGGATGGACACCTACGCCCACAGCCAAGGGCACTTCAGCCCCGAGCAGGAACAGCATCTGCTCGCCCTCCGAGACGCCTACCGCCATCTTCTCGAAAAGTAGCACGGGCGTCCCATCCGTGATGAGTCTTGACGAACAAGATCGGGAATCCAGACCGGCGCTGGCGTTCGGAGTTCCGCCTTCAGGCGGGTCTGAGAGTCTTCCGGCGCAGCCGGCTCCGCCTTCTATGAACACGGAAGGTCGGACAGTCTGACCCGCCTGAAGGCGGAACTCCGAACGCCGGAAGACGCCGGTCGCAAGGCCCCCGACGCATTGACGGACTCGTTCGTCAAAACCCATTCGGTACGGTCAGGGTCGGCCCCGAAGCGGATGGAAGATGCTCGTTTGATTCATGGCGCTCGCGCCCATGCTACTCACGGGCGAGACGCCCGTGCTACGTGAGAGGCTCGCCATGCGGAGGCGGCGAAAAAGGGGTGGACACTCTGTGGGCGGGGGAGTAGTCTACGTCCCGGCCTGAGACCCGGGTCCAGGAGCCGGTAATACGTTGGAGGATCGACGTCGATGCACATGGATTTGTTGGCTGTGCTGGCCGCGGAGACGCCCGCGCAGGTTTCTCCGGCGTGGCCGCTGATCATCCTGGCGGTGGGGATCGCGGTTGTCGTTGGGATGATCGTGGTGCTGCGCGTCAACGCCTTTCTGGCCCTGATCACGGCGGCCATCGTCGTGAGCCTGCTGGCGCCGGGGGCGTTCGCCGAGAAGATCACCCGCGTGGCGGCGGCCTTCGGCGAGACCGCCGGCAAGATCGGGATCGTCATCGCCCTGGCGGCGGTCATCGGCAAGTGCCTGATCGACTCCGGCGCCGCCGACCGGATCGTCCGCGCGTTCGTCAACCTGCTGGGCGAGAAGCGCAGCGTCGTCTCGCTGATGTCGAGCGGCTTCGTCCTTTCGATCCCGGTGTTCTTCGACACGGTCTTCTACCTCCTGCTGCCGCTGGCCCGCTCGATGCACCGGCGGACCGGGCGGAGCTACCTGCTGTTGATCCTGGCGATGGGCGTCGGGGCCTCGATCACGCATTCGCTGGTGCCGCCGACGCCGGGACCGCTGCTGATCGCGGGGACGCTCGGCATCGACCTGGGCGTGATGATCGTGATGGGCCTGGCGTGCGCGATCCCGACCGCCGTGCTGATCTACTTCTTCGTCGGCTGGCTGTCCCGGCGGATCGACATCCCCATGCGGCCTCTGGAGGGGATGGGATCGGAGCCGCCGTCTCTGGCCGACGAGCGCTTGCCCGGCCTGTTGGCCTCCCTGGCGCCGATTCTCCTGCCCGTGCTGCTGATCGCGACGCACACGGTCGTCACGACCCTGTGCAAGGGAATCGACGTCCCTCCCGCGACCAGTCCGGCGGATCTCGGCGCCGGCGCGGACGTGACGCGGACGATCCCTTTCCTCAAGCGCTGCGAGAACGTCACCGCCGTCTTCGGCAACGCGAACCTGGCCATGCTGCTCGCGGCCGCGGTCGCCCTCTATGTCCTGTGGCGGCAGCGCCGGCCCAGCCGCCAAGAGCTGGCGGGCCTCGTCGAGAACTCGCTGATGGGCGCCGGCGTGATTATCCTGATCACCTCCGCCGGCGGCGCGTTCGGGGCCATGCTCAAGCAGGCGCAGATCGGCGAGGCCATCCAGACGCTCATGGCCGGTGACGGCGGGGCTCCCCTCGGCGGCGTGCAGCTCCTGGTCATGGCCTTCGGCGTCGCCACGCTGCTGAAATTCGCCCAGGGCTCGAGCACGGTCTCGATGATCACGACCTCCGGCATGATCGCGGCGCTGCTGGGCCCCGAGGCCCAACTCGGGTATCATCCGGTTTACCTGGCCTGCGCCATCGGGTTCGGGGCCCAGTGCCTGAACTGGATGAACGACTCGGGCTTCTGGATCTTCGCCAAGATGGGCGGCCTGACGGAAGTCGAGACCCTCAAGACCTGGACGGTCACCGTCAGCACGATGGCCGTGATCGGTCTGCTGGTCACGATCACGTTGGCAAAGCTGTTGCCGTTGGTTCAGTAGCATGGGCGTCCCGCCCATGAACCGTAGCATGGGCATCCTGCCCATGAACCATCGGCAGGATGCCGATGCCACGAAGTCTCACGTACGAGGTGACTCTGTGAAAGCACTGCTCTACACGCAGCCGTACACGTTCGAATACACCGACGTCCCCGACCCGGTCATCGGCGACGATGACATTCTCGTCCGCGTCAAAGCCTGCGGCATCTGCGGCTCCGACGTCGCGGGCCATACCGGTAAGACCGGCCGGCGGCTGCCGCCGTTGATCATGGGTCACGAGGCCGCCGGGGTCGTCGAGCGCACGGGGAAGAATGTGCCGGGGTTCGCCCCCGGCGACCGCATCTGTTTCGATTCGACCGTCTACTGCAACCAGTGCCCCGCATGCCAACAGGGCCTGTTCAACCGCTGCGTGAAGCGGCAGGTGCTCGGCGTCTCCGTGCCCGAGTTCAAGCGGCAGGGGGCCTTCGCCGAGTTCGTCGCGGTCCCGCACTGGATCTGTGCCCCCTTGCCGGAGGGGATGTCGTTCGTGCAGGCGTCGCTCTTGGAGCCGGCCTCCATCGGCACGCATGCCGCCAACCGCCCGCCGATCTCGACCAGTGACACCGTGGTAGTTATCGGGGCCGGCACGATCGGTCTGTTCATCCTCCAGGCGGTCCGGCTGCGGGGCGCGAAGACCACGATCGCATGCGACCTCAACGAATTTCGATTGGATCTGGCCCGTCAGGTCGGCGCCGACGTGTGCCTCAATCCCGGCAAGATCAACCTGAAGGACGAAATTCAGAAGCGGACCGACGGGCGCGGGGCCGACGTGACCTTCGAGGCCGTCGGTTTTGCCGAGACGTTCCGCCAGGCAATCTCCCTCACCAGGACCGGCGGCGTCGTCACGGCGGTCGGCAACCTCCAGAAGGAGACGGAATTCAACCTGCAGGAGCTGGTTTCGCGGGAGCTGACCTTCCTCGGCTCCTACGCCAGCGCAGGCGAGTTCCGGACCTGCATCAACCTGATCGCCTCCGGCCAGATCGACGTTGCGCCGCTGGTCAGCGAGGTGCTGCCGCTGGCGGACGGCCCGCGGGCCTTCCAGCGGCTGCTGGAGGGCAAAGAGAATCTGCTGAAGATCGTTCTGGAACCGTAAAGGAAGTTTGAAGTGTGATGTGTGAAGTGTGAAGTCAGAGGCTTCGCGCTTCGGAATCCCAGTTCCTACTTCAAACTTCAAACATCCAACTTCAGACTTTCCACAGGAGTATCGACAATGGAAAACCTCTTCGACCTTTCCGGCAAAGTGGCGGTGGTGACGGGGACCAGCCGGGGTCTGGGCCAGTATTTCGGTCGGGCCCTGGCCCAGGCGGGGGCGGACCTGGTCATCACCAGCCGGGACAAGTCGCGGCTGACGGAGTTCAAAGAGGAGATCGAGGGCCTCGGCCGCCGGGCCCTGCCGGTCCGGCTCGATGTCCTGAACGAAAGCGACATCGAGGGCATGGTCCGCGCCGCGCTCGACGAGTACGGCCGGATCGACATCCTCGTGAACAACGCCGGCCTGAACATCCGCCACCCGGCGGTCGAGTTCACGTGGAAGGAATGGGACACGGTCCTCGACACGAACCTCAAGGGCGCGTTCTTCGTCGCCCAGGCGGTCGGCCGGGAGATGATGAAACGCCAATACGGCCGGATCATCAATATCGGCTCGTGCACCTGCGTCTTCGGCATGGAGGGCATCGGGCCGTACTGCGCCAGTCGCGGCGGCATCCTGCAGATGAGCCGCAGCCTCGCCGCCGAGTGGGGCAGGCACGGCATCACCGTCAACGTCCTGGCCCCCGGCTGGTTCAAGACCGCCCAGAACCAGACGCTCTACGAAAACGCCAAGTGGGTCGAGTACATCGTCGACCG
>VGYL01000699.1 GCA_016872975.1 Planctomycetota bacterium | reverse complement strand
GACTTCGAGCACTGGGCCGAGGCCACCTGCATGGGCTTCCGTCGTCACAACCTGCCGCCGCGCCCAGTGCTCTCCGGCAACAACGCGGGCGAGCAAGTGCACCTGGGGGCTGCCCTGTGGAACCGGGGGAACGTTATCCTCGGCTTCTACGGCATGTGGCACGGCCATCCCTCCAACGACCGGCGGCTGTTGACCATGGACTTGGGCCTGGTGGTCACCAACGACGCACTGCATTATCGCGAGCCGATTCCCGACTTCCCGATCGTCGCTGCGGCGGAGGATGGCTATGCGGAGTTGCCCTGGGGTCATACCGCCGGACCCTTCCCAGCGCTGATTCAGGGCCAGGGCTTTGAGAACATGGGCAATGAGACGCTCTTCTGGTATGCCCCCTGGCCGGAAGGGGACAGCGACGGCGTGCGCGTCGCCACCTGGCCGCGAGACCGCCTGGGCTATTTCCGCTCTCACTTCACGGGACGGATGAGAGCCAGAGGCGAGCCGCACTTTGTGTCGGCGCCGATAGATCTGGAAGGCAAAGCGGCACGCGTTTTCCTGAACGCGGACGATCTGGACGAGTACAGCACGGTCAGCATCGAGGTGCTGGACGAGCAGTTCCGTCCGATCTCTGGCTATGGTCGGGATGCATGCCTCACGCCAACGGTAGACGGTTTCCGCCAGCCCGTGACATGGCAGGGGCGTGAGACGGTGGAGCCGACCGACGGACGGATTCGGTTGCGGGGCAACTTTGGCGGCATCCGTCAGGAGGATGCCAGGATCTACGCGATATACGTGGAGGAAGTGAGTTAGCGAAAAGGAGCGTTCATTCGAGGAGGTTGATATGGCAAGCAGGTCAATGTGTATAACCGTTGCTGCTGCCAGCGTGCCGGACGTCAAGGGCGACCGTGACGCGAATCTCCGCGCGGCGTCGAAGATGACGATGGAACTCGCGGCCGCCGGTGCCCAGATCGTTGTGTTGCCGGAAGCGTGTCTGCAGGGCTATGCGGTTGCCGAGCCCGGAGGGGACCCGCAGCGCTTGCGGGAGATGGCCGAGCCTTTCGATGGGCCGTACGCCCAGGCATTTCGCGACCTGGCCAGGCAGGCGGGGGTCCACCTTGTCGCGGGCTATGACCGCCGCGTGGACACCAACGTTTACAATACGGCTGAACTGATCGGGCCGCATGGAGAGACCATTGGTGTATACGACAAGGTTCACGTGGGGAGTCCGCCCGACAAGGGATTCTACGCACCGGGACAGGGCCTGGCCGTCTGGGACACTGAACTCTGCCGGGTGGGGATCCTGATCTGCGTCGACCGTACCGTCCACGAGAACTGGCGCGTACTCATGCTGCAGGGAGCTGAATTGATTGTCATTCCCGCCAATGGAGGATACGGCGATGATAATACGCATCGGCTGGTGACAATGGCGCGAGACAACGCGGTCTGTTGTGCATTTGCCCACCCCAGGCGAGCTCTGGTCATAGGCGCCGACGGCGGCATCGTTGATCATGACAAAGACCCGTTACGGCCTCATGCCTTGGGAACGCTCGACCTGAGCCGGATCGCGTCACGACAGTCGGATGTGCGCTCAAGACGTCGGCCGGAGCTGTATGGACTGATCACACGGCCGGAAACAGCGCAAGGTTCGGCTTGATGCTGCCCAGTCCGTCCGGTGTGAACCGCATCGTCCTCACTCGGGTCGGCGACCTCCTGATCTTGGCGGGCCAGCGGCTCCGAACCGCCCAGGAACGGGCGCTGGCATGGATGAAGAGCGAAATGGCCGTACTGAGTTCCAACGAAGTCTTGTCGGCCTGGAACGCCTGAAGCACAGGGAGGGAGCCAACACCATGACAACGCCAGGCAGCAATATCCAGTACATCCGTCCTGACGCACCCACCCCGCCGGAGAGCCAGCTCCGGGGAGCGAGCTACGAATCGTGGGCGCCCGCGACGCTCGATCTCGCCGAACGCGCGCGGCTGGCGGTCAACGGCATGACCGAGCCCACCGACCCGGAGGCGGACTATCGCGTCTACTGGAAGGCGCAGTTCCGCGGCAGCCCGCCGTTCATGTACCACGATGTCTCCGATACGGGCATCACGATCTGGCGGGGAAGCGGCCGGTGGAGCGCACCTACCCCTACTTTTCGCCTGACTATGCGCTGCCGTTCACCCATATCGGCACCCAGCGCCAACTCTTCCTCGACAACACTATGCTGGATCATCTGGAGGGGGTGGAGCGCGTCCTCCCATCTCCGCACCGGCCTGACCAGCCGATCCTCGAGGTCGGCGAACTGCCCTGGGAGCTGCACGACAATCCGGCAACCGCGGGGACGCTCTACGATTCCGCGGACGGCAAGTTCAAGATGTGGTACACCCAATCGCTGAGCGGCGATCCCTTCAACACCGGCCAGGTCCTCTGCTACGCCGAGTCGGCGGACTGCCTGCACTGGACCAAGCCCTTGAGCGAGCGCTGCCTGCCCTACCAGGAGCACACGGCGACCAACATCGTCGCCCGCGACACGGCGGCGACCACGGTTGTGCTGAACCACGATCAGAGCGACCCGGAGAAAAAGTACTTGCTGCTCAATTGCCCCTATGGCCGCGCCCGCGAGCTGGGGCAGCCGATCCTCTCCGCGGTTTCCGCTTCGCCCGACGGCATCGTGTGGCGGACCCTCAGCGAGGACGCGCAGTGGCGGCACCAGCACGGTTTACGCATCATCTGGGACGAGGCCATCCAACGCTGGATCGGCTACGGCCAGTATTCGCATCACTGGCACCACGGCCCACGCACGCGGCAGATCGGCCGCCAGGAGAGCCCCGATTTCATCAATTGGTCGCCCAAAGAGGTGGTCATCTCGGCGGATTGGGATCCGAACCTCCCGCCGCACCTGGAATTCCATGAGATGTCGATCCGCAAGATCGGCGGACTCTACATCGGCATCACCGGCGAGGCGATGACCGACCCGGTGTGGTGCGTGAACACCCAGAACGGCGCCAACTGGCGCGACCAATTCCACGTCCGCCTGGGGCTCTACAGCAGCCGTGACGGCAGGCGCTGGCAACGCGTGGGCGGGCCCGGCGCCTGGGTCGCCAATGGGCCGCCGGGGTCGAGCGACTGGGGCTACGCCTGCGCCAGCGCGGGCGAGCAGCTCCTCTACCGGGGCAAGATTCACATCCCCTACCTGGCCTGCCCCGACAAGCAGCATTGGTTCGTGAACAGCCCCGGCGCCCAGCGCGCGCTGGTGCCGGAGGAGACCTACCGCAGCCAGCGGGCGGAGTGGGAGTCCCTGGGCCGCACGCTGGGGCGCTGGCCCAAGCGCAAGCGGGCGGTCGGGGTGCTGATCCTGCGCGAGGACGGCTGGGCTGAGCTGAGGCCGAGCTATGAGTTGGGCCGCGTCTTCAGCAAGCAGTTCGTCTTCGAGGGTGACTCCCTCCGGATCAACGCCGCCTGCGCTGCGGGGTATGTGCGAGTCGAGATCCTCGATCCCTACTTCCGGCCGTACCCGGGTTACGCTGCGGCGGATTGCGACCCGGCCTGCACCGACGATCCGCAGCAGATCTGGCACACCATCACCTGGCGCGGCAACCCCGACGTGCGCAGCCTGTGGAACAAGCCCTGCCGTCTCGTCTTCCACCTGCACCAGGCCAGCCTGTACGCTTTCCAGTTTGTGGAGACAGGGGCCTAAAGGAGCAACTATGTCTGACACCATTACTGAACCCCAAAAGACCCTGCCGGTGCTCGATGAAGTGGATGTGGTGGTCGCGGGCGGCGGCACGGCCGGTGTGGCGGCTGCGGTGGCCGCGGCCCGCGCCGGCGCCCGGACTCTATTGATCGAGCGCGCAGGATTCCTGGGCGGAGTGGCCGCCTCCGGCCTGATGACATCCATGACCAACTTCATCTTCACGGGCGATCAGCGCCAGGTGGTCAAGGGGGTCTGCGAGGAAGTCTTGGAGCGCCTGGTCGCCAAAGGCGCGACGAGCCCGGCCTGGCGCACGCGCGCCTTGCCTCAGATTCCCTTCGAGCAGCAGGCCTTCCGCATCGTGCTCATCGAGATGCTGCGTGAGGTCGGCGTGCAGATCCTCGTCGAGACATGGGTCTCGGACGTCGTGCGCGAGGGGGACACGGTCAAGGGCGTGATCGTGGAGAGCAAGGGCGGGCGGCAGGCGGTGCTCTGCAAGGTGGTGGTCGACGCGACGG
>VGYL01000698.1 GCA_016872975.1 Planctomycetota bacterium | reverse complement strand
GCGCGAGCAGGTGTTGACGGTCCAGGGCCGCGGCGAAATGATCCGGGAGCGCGGCGAGCTGATCCCGCTGGTCCGCCTGTACCGGCTCTTTGACGTCGTCCCCTCGACCGAGGATCCGACGGAGGCGCTGGTCGTCGTCGTGGAGGCCGACAGCGGCCGCTGCTGTCTCCTGGTGGACGATCTGCTGGGCCAGCAGCAGGTGGTTATCAAGAACCTGGGCGAGGCGCTGGGACGGGTCCGGGGTGTCTCCGGCGGTGCCATTATGGGCGATGGCAGGGTGACGCTGATTCTGGACGTTCCCGGTCTGGTGGAATTGGCGCGCCGACAGCCGGGCTCGTCCCGCGGAGGCATCGAGCGCCGCCCGAGGCTCGTGGCGCGCCCCGCGCGATCCCCGCACGACGCGCGACGCACGACGTGCGACGAGGGGAGCAGCCGTGGGGAGCAAAGGACAGGAGCGGCGCCATGGCGGGGTTGATGCTGCACGAAATGGTCCTGGGCGAGCGGGAGTTCCGTCTGATCAGCGATCTCGTGTACGAGCATTGCGGGATCAATCTCCATGACGGCAAGAAGGAGCTGGTGCGGGCCCGCCTGGCCAAGCGGCTGCGGGAGGGCAACTTCCCGACGTTCTCGGACTATATCCGCCACGTGCTCGACGACCCCACGGGCGGGGAGTTCGCGGTCCTGGTCGACGCGCTCAGCACGAACCTGACGCGGTTCTTCCGCGAGGAGCAGCACTTCGAGTACCTGCGGCACCGCTGGCTGCCCCGCCTGCTGACGTCGAAGCAGAGCCGCCGGGATTTTCGCCTGCGCGGCTGGAGCGCCGGCTGCTCGTCGGGCGAGGAACCGTACTCCATCGCCATCACGCTGCTCGAAGGGGTGCAGGGGATGGGTCGCTGGGATATCAAGGTGCTCGCGACGGACGTGTCCACCCGCATGCTGGAAAAGGCGCAGCGCGGGCTCTACGAGAAAGACCGGATCGAGCCGATCCCCGTGCCGCTGCGCAGCAAATACCTGATCCGAACCCGGGAAGGCGGCGTGGATCTGTACGAAGTGGCCCCCAGCCTGCGCGAGGTAGTGATCCTGCGCCATCTGAACCTGATGCAGGATTGGCCCATTCGGGGACCGCTCGACTTCATCTTCTGCCGCAATGTCATGATCTATTTCGACAAGCCGACGCAGAATCGACTGATCAACCGTTTCTATGCTCTCCTGGCGCCCGGC
Source organism: Planctomycetota bacterium (assembly GCA_016872975.1). Lineage (GTDB taxonomy): Bacteria > Planctomycetota > Phycisphaerae > Sedimentisphaerales > Anaerobacaceae > PLanc-01. Next base: position 2,975 of record VGYL01000698.1, on the reverse strand, counting down.
GGGGTGCTGTTCACGGGCCATTCCGAGTCCCTGACGGGCATCGAGCACAAGTTCCGCTATGTGCAGCCGACGATTTACGCGAAGCCATAAAGGACTCCCATGGTCAAGACGCGCATCATGATCGATATCTCGGACGCCAAGGTCTCGGATCAGCCTGCGGATCTCCTGGTGACCTACTCCCTGGGCTCGTGCATCGGCGTCTGCCTGTACGATCCCGCGATTCACGTGGGGGGGATGCTCCATTACCAGTTGCCGACGGCCAAGATGGACGCGGAGCGGGCCCGCGCCAAGCCTTGCATGTTCGCCGATACGGGGATGCGGCTGCTGCTGGACCGGCTGCTGGCCCTGGGGGTCAACAAGAAACGCTTGCAGGTGCGCCTGGCCGGGGGAGCCAACATGGCGACGGGGCCGCAGGGCTTCGATATCGGCAAACGCAATTACCTCGCCATCCGCAGGATTCTCTGGAACGAAGCCATGTTCATCGATGCCGAAGACGTCGGCGGCAGTCTCGCCCGCAGCCTTTACCTGGACGTGGCCGATGGGACCGTCACCGTGCGGTCCAATGGGCAGGAGAAGTGCCTGTGACGACGGTGCCCCTCAATGCCAGCGTGCGTGTCCTCGTGGTCGACGACTCCGCGGTGGTCCGCAAGGTGCTGACGCAGGAGCTGGGCCGGCACCCGGGCATCGAGATCGTGGGCACGGCCCCCGACCCCTACATCGCCCGCGACAAGATCGTGGCCCTGAACCCGGACGTGTTGACGCTCGACGTCGAGATGCCGCGCATGGACGGCCTCACCTTCTTGCGAAAATTGATGAAACACCACCCGATGCCGGTCATCGTGCTGAGCTCCCTGACGCCCGCGGGCGGCAAAACGGCGGTGGAGGCGCTGGCGGCCGGCGCCGTGGACGTCATATGCAAGCCCGGCGGCTCCTACAGCGTGGGCGACGTCTGCCAGAGCCTCGTGGAGAAGATCAAAGCCGCCTCCCGGGCCAAAGTCGCCCCTGGCGGATTGCGACCGGACGCGGTCCCTGATCCGCCCTCCACCCTCCGTCCTCCGCCATTCCCGGAGCGGCTGAGCATGGTCGAGACGACGCACAAGATCTTCGCCCTGGGGGCCTCCACCGGCGGGGTGCAGGCGCTGACGTGCGTCCTTTCCGCCTTGCCCGCGAACGCCCCCGGCACGGTGGTCGTCCAGCACATGCCCGCCCACTTCACGAGTTCCTTTGCCCAGCGGCTCCACGGCGAGTGCGCCATGAGCGTCAAAGAAGCGGCGGAAGGCGACCACGTCCTGCCCGGCCGCGTGCTGATCGCCCCCGGCGGTCTGCATCTGCTGCTCCAGCGGTCCGGCGCCAACTATTTCGTCACCCTGCGCGACGGTCCGCCCGTCTGCCGCCAGAAACCGAGCGTGGAAGTCCTGTTCAACTCCGTGGCCAAGTACGCCGGCCCGAACGCCGTCGGGGCGATTCTGACCGGCATGGGCGACGACGGGGCCACCGGCCTCCTGAACCTGCGCCGCGCCGGCGCCCACACGATCGCCCAGGATGAGCAATCCTGCGTCGTCTACGGCATGCCCAAAGAGGCCGTCGCCCGCGGCGGCGCCGAAACGATCGTCCCCCTGACCAAAGTCGCCGAAACCCTCCTCGCCTTCGCCCGCAATTGACGGCGCCTCCGACCCTGTCAATCACATTCGAGAATCCCTCGCGTAGGGTGTGCTGTGCACACCACCTCCCTGCATCCTCTTTCTCACAGACCCGTTCTTCGGCCGAAAATGCGATTGAGCGACGAAAATCGGGTAGTTCGACGGATTGAAATACATTATCGGACACCGGTAGAATCGTTGTGTGGTTGGATTCGGCCGTTTGGCTTGGCACCACGGAGGGCCAGTTCCGGATCTACCATGTGACGAGAGGGTGTCTCTATATGGTCGACAGAGGCGAGGCTCGCCCTGATATGCACACACGTTCTCTCTCTCTCTGCGCCCGCGCACCGCCTGCCCCCTTCCCGACATTTCATGCAGCGGCCGCTGAAGGCGCGACTTGGACCTGTGCGTTCATCGCTTTGCCGATGCCGGCAGGGAGAAGAAGGGCAGCGCCGTACCCTGTTCTATGTCCCAGGGTCCCACGGTCTGCGCGCTACGAACCGGCCCGGGGACTCTGGGCAACGCAGTTCGCTGTGTCACGAGAAGACGATTTCGAAAAAGGAGGCAGGAGATGAAGAACATCACAAGTATTGGACTCATTCTGTTCGGGCTGTGCGTTGTCGCCAATGCCGAACTCGTGGATAACTTCGAGAGCTACCCTCCGAACACGTGGCCATCCTCCGGGTGGACGATGGATGGCAATGCCAACGGCCTTGTAGTGCCGGATCCCGTGAACCCTTCGAACCAGGCTCTGAGATTGTATGGTGTCGTCGGCTCCTATTGGGGGACTTGCGCGTACTGTCCGCAGTCCTTTCCTGACGAGTTCATTCTCGAAGCCTCGGTGTACAATGGCTCGGAGTACATTCTCGGTGGCGGGCATGGCATGCGAGCAGCGATTGTTATGAGGACCGGGGCTGCTTGGCCCGGTTGGACAAATCCTTCTCGCCGCTTGGTGAGCTTCAATGGGGAGGGGACCATTCTCGGAGGAAATTGGGGTGTCATAGGGACATACGAAACGGAGCGCTGGTACGAGATTGCCATTCATTATCACCGAAACACACAAGATGTATCCCTCCATTACTATCTTGACGGCACCTACCTGGGGATGGTCACGCCGGCAATCTGGGACCAATCCGTTGAAGATGGCTTTGACCACATCAATCCTTACGTTGGTGCTGGTACGGCCTACTTCGACAATATCAGGTTCTACGACCTCTCGGGAAGTCCAACGGTCGTTCCACTTCCGGGCGCGGCGATTCTGGGCGTCGCGGGTTGGCGGTTGCGTCGCCCCCGCTCCCTCCACGCTTTCGTGGGGTCATTTTCCTGCTCGGTTCC
>VGYL01000697.1 GCA_016872975.1 Planctomycetota bacterium | reverse complement strand
AGCCCCGAAATTGTTGACGGATTTCGTGCTTCGAGTTTCCGGCACGTGCATCCGGGTCCCGCTGTTATCAGTCACGGCCATCGTCACGCGATTGCCCACGCCATCGTACGTGCAACCGTACCTATGTTGACCGGCATTGGTCCGATTGTCAAGGGTCAAAGTAGGACAAGGACCATATCGCACGGGAGGGTCCGGCGGCCCAGAGGGTGTGTGAAAAGGGTGGCAGCGGCAAGGCCGGTAGGCCTTGGCGATGGTCCAGCGCACGGGGAATCCGCCATCGCCAAGCTCCGAAGACTCCGCTTGACGATGCCACCCAGAGAACACTGGCTTCTCACACACCCTCCCAGGGGCGAGATACCCGGGCCCGGAGGCGTGGAGCCGGGCGGGCGGGGCGCTTCTATTCCCCGGCCATTTGGAGCAGGCGCTGCGCGATGTCGCCGGCGGCGCCGGGGCGGGCGACCTTGCGGCAGGCGGCGGCCATTTCGCGGCGTTTCTCGTCGTGGGTCATCAGGTCCTGGAGCTCTTCCCAGAGCCAGCCGGCACGGTCGGCCAGGTCCGGGACATCGTCCACGATCACGGCGGCGCCGACCTCGACGAGCTTGCCGGCGTTGAAGTACTGGTGACGGTCCTTGTGGTACGGATAGGGCATGCAGATGCTCGGGACGCCCGCGACGGCGTACTCGGCCACGGAGACCGCCCCGCTGCGGCCGACGACCAGACTCGTCGCGGCGAAGAGGTCCGCCATGTTGTCGTAGTAGTCGAGAACTCTGTGGGCAATCGCGGCCCCATGGTAGCGGCTCAGGACCACCTGGTAGTTGTCGAGGCCGGTCAGGTGCACGATCTGCCAGCGGTCGGCGAACCGGCTCAGTTGCGGCAGCAGCGTGCAGATCGCCTCGTTGATCCGCATCGAGCCGCTGGAGGCCCCGGTAATCAGCAGGGTGTTCTTGCTCCGGTCCAGGCCGAGGTCGGCGATGGCCTTTTCGCGGTCGGGGCGCTCGAAGCCGCGGCGGAGGGGACAACCCACCGTGCTCACGGTCGCGCGGCTGCGCTTGAAGGAGTCCCTGCTCTCCTCGAACTGGACGAAGATCTCGTCCGCCCAGCGGGCACTGAGCTTGTTGGCCCGGCCGGGCAGCAGGTCCACGTTCACCAGCGCCACCGGGATGCCCAGCTTGCGGCCCGCCCGGCAGACCGGCGCGGCCACGAAGCCGCCGGCCCCGACCACCACCGGACGGCGGCGGGCCGCCAGGCACTGCTTCGCCAGCAGGTAACTCTGGTGAAAGGTCAACACGAACCGCAGGAGCTTCAGAGGATGGAAGAACAGGCCGGTGGCCGGCAGAGGCGTCCGCGCATAGGGGATCTTCGCGAAGACCCGCTCATCGACGCTGCGGGTGCTGTGAAAGAAATGGATTCCGGCGTCGGGCCGGCGGGCCAGGATCTGCTCGGCTACCGACAGCAGCGGGTAAATGTGCCCGCCCGTCCCCCCGCCGGCGAAGAAAAAGGCAACCTCAGTCACGGTCGACCTCCATGTCCCAAAAACTCGTTCGGCGTCAATCTGGTCTATTTATCGGCAGAACGCTCTGTGACAAATGAATAGGCCGACCCGTTGTTGTCCGCGAGGGCCTCGTTGCCGGCCTCATCGGTGAGCACCACGACGAAATAGTACCGCGTCTGGACGGTCAGGCCGCGCAGCTCGAGGGTGTGTCGCGTACCGGCGCCGACGCCTCTGTGGGTTCGATCGTAGGGCCCGCCGGCGGTCTTGCCGTATCGGACCAGAATGAGCGCGGGCTCGCTCGTCCGCAGCTCGATGGTCGCGGCGGTATTCTGCGGCCGGGTCTCAATACCCACGACGCTGGGCGGCGTGTAATCGGCGACCGCACTGGCGTGTCGCCATGGACCGGCCCGGCCCAGGCCGTCATCGGCGTCCAGGTAGCGGGCCTGAATGCCCGCGCCGTCGTGCACCTGGAGGATGCCGTCGCCGGGCCTGACCGCGGCACTGCGGGTGGAGATGCTGCCCCGCAGGGCGCCGAGCGCCGCGGGGTTCTCGCTCAAGAGCACGGTTTCCCGGTCGCCGCCGGCAGTCTCCACGAAGACCGGGATCTGCCCGGCGCCGCGGAGGTGCCAATCCGCCACGAGCAGGCCGATCTCCGCGTCCCGGCGGTAATAGGCCCGATCCATGCGAATCGCCCCCGCGGCCGGGAGGGCCGCGCGGAGGGCCGCATGCACGTTCAGCCGGGCGTTCGAGGCGCAGATCCCCGCCGCGATGGCGTCGCCCGTGGCCATGAGGATCTGCTGCACTTCCTCGCACCGCAGAAACGGATTGACCGTCAGGAGCAACGCACAGGCGCCGGACACATGCGGGGCCGCCATGGAGGTCCCGGACACGGAGCCGGTGGACGTGGTGCGGACCGTCTGGCTCGGCAGCGTGGCCCGCAGAGACAGGATATTGTGCCCGGGGGCGGCGAGGTTGACCCAGTCGCCATAGTTGGACAGGGACCAGCGCAGGTCATTCGCCTGCGTTGCCGCGACGGCAATCACCTCCGGATAGGCGGCCGGGTAATAGGGGGTGCCCGAGCCCTGGTTGCCGGCGGCGGCCACCACGATCACGCCCTGCTGGTGCGCGTACGCGATGGCGTCCCGCAGGGCGCTGGAGGTCTCGGCGCCGCCCCAACTGCCGGAAATGATGTCGGCGCCGCTGGCCACCGCATAGTGGATCGCCGGCACCGCCTCGGCGGCGCTGCCCTCGCCGGCGGAGCCGAGAATCTTCACCGGCACGATCCGGACGTTCCAGCAGACTCCCGCGACATCGCGGCCGTTGTTGCCCACCGCCGCGATGATGCCGGCGCAGGCGGTGCCGTGACCATGGTCGTCAATGGGGTCCCGGCGGCCGTTGACGAAGTCAAAGCCGCGGATGTCATCGATATAGCCGTTGCCGTCGTCGTCGACGCCGGGCAGGCCGTCGCGTTCGGCCTCGTTGATCCACAGATTCCCCTGCAAGTCCGGGTGGTGGTAATCGACGCCGGTATCGATGACGGCGACAATGACGTCGTGGCTGCCCCGGCAGATGTCCCAGGCCTGGGCGACGTTGATCTTGCTCAGCGCCCATTGGTCCTGGTACCGCGGGTCGTTGGGTGTGGCGGCGATGGCGATGATCGGGTTGCGCTCCGCGTACTCGACGTCCGGCCGGCTGCGGAAGGCCGCCAGGACGTCCTCCAAGGTCTCTCCGGCCGCCAGGTCCACGCGGACGCGATAGAGCAGGCTCAGGTCCACCTGCCTGGCTGTCGCCGGCCCGCGCTTCTGCCGCCGGAGCAGATGCTCCTGCCTCTGGAGCCATCGGGAGGGGTCCAGGTCCCGCAACGCCGGCGGCGGGCCCTGCCGCCGGTCGAGGTCGCCCAGGATCGGCCGCATCTGGCGCACGCGCGATTGCCGGCCAAGGGCCCGTAAATCCTGTGACAGGCCCGAGTTACCGTTTGAGGCAGCCGCAAAATCCCCCGCCGGACCGGAGGTGCGGAACTTCACGATGATCTCGTCCGGCACAAAACGACCCGGCGCAGGGCCCGAGGCCGACCACCCTGCCACTGTCAGCAGCAGCACGAGCAGGACAACCGTTGGGAGACCCGTCCTTATCGCATCACCCTTTCGCAGAGCCACACTACAGCCCCCATACCGTCAGGCGTTCATGGGCGCAGGCCCACCTGCACCGTGACCTTATCATAGCAGAAAACTGGAGAAAAGTCACGCGAAAAACGATAGTGCCGCACGCCGGTTCGTAGTGTGCTCGTAAGAGCATAGAGAGAAAGGCGGTGCCACTTCTGGCCTCCGTACGTTCTTTGTATGCTCTTACGAGCACACTACGAGCCAGGGCCTTCGGCCCAGTGCCGTCTACCTCCACAAAACGTAGTCGTACACCCGGGTCGCCGCGGGCGCGAATTTCCTGGCCCGGTTCAGAACCGGGCAACCGTCCGGGTGGGTGGCAGCGGCAAGGCCGGAGGCTTTGCGCAGGCCTTGCCGATGGCGGATAGACAAGACCATCGGCAAGCTCCGAAGAGGGTTCCCAATCGCGATGCATCGCGATTGGGAGCCCAGACTGCGCTTGCCGCTGCCACCCGTCCTTCGGTACCCGAGAAGGCCGTTTCTGTGTGTGAGATTTTTTTCTGGCGCCCTGTTACTCCTTTGTTTACAGTGACTTATGAACCTTTTTGGAAAGGAGAATA
>VGYL01000696.1 GCA_016872975.1 Planctomycetota bacterium | reverse complement strand
CCCGAAGTTCTTACTCCCGAACGGACCGCCGCGCGCGCGGCGCGGATGTCCCTTGCCCGTGATGTCCCTCGTGCCTTTCGTTTCGGTCTGGCTGCGTTTCATGGTTCACCCCTTCATCTTCGTCTGTGTTGCCGGTCGCCTTCTGCCGTGCCACACCAGAAGAGAGAGCCGATGATCGGTGGTTTCTACGTACCGATGTACGCCCGACGCCCGGCAGAGTCAACGCCGGATTTTACGTACACGGAATTGAGGAATTGCCCAGCAGAGATCCTCTTTCGTAAACGCGCCGGCACACTACGATATCCGGTAATTGTCTTGCCGCCCGCCGCGGCGTCGCGGCGCGGTTGAGGAAGACGGGTATGGCGATGCGGTCAGACCGAGGAACGATTCATGGATTTTGCGTACGGGGAATTCAGGGGATTGCCGATGGATCGGGTTTCCCGGCTCGCCGTAGCATGACGGCCAATGGAAGTCAAGGCGGTCGTGCCGGGAAGGCGTCGCCTCGGGCATGACGCGCGACGCCCGCCGCACGACGAAACGAGCCTCGCCCACGCGACCGCGAGCCGGTGGTAGGAGCAACGCGGGGCAAGACGAGGAGCAGGGAATACACGACAACGGCCTCGACACGATCGAGGCAATGACGGGGAGTTCATGTTGTTGTACCACGCGACGGATGGCAACGACCAGGCATTTGACCGAGTGATTGCGCGCGCATGCGTTTATCGTGAGGGCGAGATGCCCTCAGACACTCGTTTCAGGCATCACTTGGTAAGGAGAAGAAGAAGATGAAGACACTACTGAGATTCTGGAAGGACGAACAGGGCTTGGAATTGTCGGAGTACGCCGTGATGACCGCACTGGTCATCGTGGTCGCCGTAGCATCCGTCATACTGGTAGGTGAGGCGATTGACAGCAGATTCAACGAACTCGCGGGCCACATCGGCACTGCAGAATGAGTGACTGAATAAGGGATTATGGGGACAGTCCCGTAGTTTCCATGGCGGTCTCGCTTCGGTAGCAACGGCGGTTGTTGGCAGACGCGTCGGCACCGCCATCGGGGATACTTGGGACCGTCCCTATTTCCTACAGTTTCTCTTTACTAAGATCACGTCGTGGCTCTGCGCACCGGTATGGTCGTGGTAAGCCGCCCGAGGCGGCGGCGCGGTGGTTTGCAGGATTGTGGAGTTCCATGCTTTGGCTCAACCACGCGAGTGATGTGACTGCGGTCCAGTGGGGCGTCGTGCTCGGCGCCTCACTGGCCGCCGCTCTGACCGATCTGCGGAACCGCCGGATTCCGAACCGGCTGACCATGCCTTTGGCCTTGGTGGGCCTGGCCGTCGCCTTCTATGGGGGCGGCTGGGCGAACCTTGGCGCCGCCGGGGCGGCGTACCTCGTGTTGGCGCTGCCCTACATCCTGCTGTTTCTCTTGGCGGGTGGCGGCGCGGGCGATGCCAAAATGATGGGCGCCACGGGGCCCGGATCGCCGCCGCCTGGGGCGCGACCGACGAAGAGGGCGAGGCCGCCATCCGCGCACTGGTGGGCGATATGGCCGGAGCCGAACCCTTGGTGATCACCGACCACAAGTTGGCGACGGTGACGGCGACCGTGACCGTTCCCCGGACCAGCGTGCAACTGATCCCCTGGAATCTGCTGCCGCTGCCGGAGCATTGCAGCGGGCGGTGAAGATGGCGAAGGAAGGGGGCGCAAGCTGACCCGGCCTGACCCGTCGCTTGCACCGGATACATATACCATCTGTGGGGAGACGATCGATGAGATTCGCAGTGATTATCCTCGTGATGCTGGGGTTGCTCGCCGCGGGCGCCGCCGCGATCCTCTTTCAGGGGCTGAGCATACGGTTCACCCAACAGGACAAGACCGCTGATGTGACCGTCATTGTCGCCCAGGCCGACCTACCGGCCCGGACGCGCCTGGCGAGCGAGCACGTCCAAGTGGAGACCGTGCCCAATATGGGCCTGCCGCAGGCGTATTTCACGAGCCCGGCCCAAGCGGTCGGCAAGATCCTCAAGGTGGCGGTGGTCAAGGGGCAGCCCCTGGCGGCCTCGTCCTTCCTGCCGGAGACGGCCGTCGACGATCTCCTGCGGCCGGGGATGCTCGCCTTCCAGATCTCGCTGGCCCGACGCTCCACAGTGGCCGACCTGCTCTACCCCGGCTGTATCGTGGACGTCTTCGCGACGTTTCCTTTGCAGGACCGCAAGAAAGGCGAGGCCGTGACCACTCCCCTGCTCCAGAACATCCCTGCTCCAGAACATCCAGGTCCTGGGCGTGCGGGATGAGACCGTCGTATCCGCCGCGGCGGAAAAGGACAGGAAAGGGATAACCATCGCAAGCAAGTCCTCGTCTCGCAGCGGCGATATGACGGTAGCCTTGGAGGTCACGGCACGGCAGGCGGCTGCCTTGCAGTTGGCGATGGAGCGCGGAACGTTGGGCTTGGCGATGCGCAATCCTTTGGACAAGAACCTCAATCCGACGGAACCGTTGATCGTGAAAGAAGGCCAGTTGACCGCCTCCAGCGAGGCGATGGACCCGCAGACCCTGCTGCTGTTCAATCAGCTTCAGCAGATGCTGGGCAACAGGGCGCCGGCCGATGCGAACAGTGCGGCGCCCGCAGCAGAACCATATCCTGCCGGCCGCATCACGGCAGCCGCGCCGCCCGCGCTCCCGGAATCGTTCATGCCCCTCTCGTCCCGACGGTCGGCCTGGCAGATCTCCGTCATCCGGGGCCAGAAGGTCGAGGAGACGGAGCTCAAGCTCAAGGACAGCGAGAACGAACCCGCCGACGCGAACGAGGTGCAGGCGAACGGAAAGCAGGAATCGGAATAGTGGAATAATGGAACGGTGGAATGATGGAATGATGCTAGTACCGCGTTTGACAAGTACCGCGACTATGGGTGGTAGATTGCCGCGCTCGGCGAGCCTCACTCGCAATGACATAGGGCGCCCCAGTATGTCATTGCGAGGAGCTTCAGCGACGAAGCAATCTCTACTCTGCAGTCTCAGGACTTGTGAAATGCCGGACTCAGGCACAGAGTGCCCTACCCAACATTCCAGTCTTCCAATATTCCAGTGTTCCAATGATTGTACGGTGGGGCTTGCCCCACCAGGACTCGGTGTGAAGGCGGTGGGGCAAGCCCCACCCTACGGAAGGGGGAAAAACGATGCAACGTCATTTCGTACCCTGGCTGGCGGTTCTCCTGATGGTCGTCCCGGTCCCCGCCCTGGCGGCTCAGGCGGAGGCCTCCGCCGACGAGATCACCCTGGTGGTGGGCCGTTCGACGGTCGTCAAGGCGCCGTGGCCGACGATTCGTGTGGCCGTGACCGACCCGAAAGTCGCCGATGTCCAGGCACTGACGCCGGAGCAGGTGCTCGTCCAGGATCTGTGGGTCGGCTCGACCGACCTGATCCTCTGGAGCGACGACGAGCAGAAGACCTGGCAGCGCCGTATCGTCGTTCGCCTCGACGCGGCGACCATTTGCAGCAGCGTCCAGGGGTTGTTCCCCGGCGGGGCGCTGTCCACAGCGCCGACCAGGCCCAGCATCTGCAGGAGTACCTGGAGAAGACGAAGACCCCCTATGTCAACATGACGACCCTGTCCGGCGTGCAGCAGGTGCAGTTGCAGGTCCGGGTCGCCGAGGTCAGCCGGGCCGCCTCGCGGGCCCTGGGCGTCAACTTCTTTCATGGCGGCAGCGATTTCTTTTTCGGCCAGCGCGTCGGCACCGCTACAGGCGGCCCGCTCGTGCCCTCCATCAACCTTGGCGCCGCCGAAGACCAGGCAGTCGGCGACCTCATCTTCGTCACGCCGGATGGCGGCATCGGGGCCAGTCCTCTCGTGACGATCTTCGCGGGCTTTCCCAATGCGGACCTGCAGTTCTTCTTCCAGGCCCTGGCGGAGAACCAGTATATGCGGGTCCTGGCGAATCCGACGCTGATCGCCCTGAGCGGCGAAGAGGCCAACTTCCTGGCCGGCGGTGAGTTCCCCATCCCCGTCGTCCAGGGCGGCGCCGGGGGCGGGTTGGCCACCACCGCGATCACGGTCCAGTACAAGGAATTCGGCGTCCGTCTGACGTTCCGGCCCGTGGTGCTCGGCGAGGGCCGCATTCGCCTGCGAGCCATGCAGGAAGTCAGCGAGCTGACTGATGTTGGCGCCCTGGTAATCCAGGGCTTCTCGATCCCGGCCCTGATGACACGCCGGGCCGAGGCC
>VGYL01000695.1 GCA_016872975.1 Planctomycetota bacterium | reverse complement strand
ACATTCACGAAGTAAAACTTCTTTGCAAAACGCAAAGAAGTCATAGTTGACCGGCCAATACTGGATTATTTTGCTGGACTGTGAAGACTTTTCAATTCCTCTTTTATCTTGTAGAGGCGATAGGCAATCCGTCGTAGAGTACGAGTAGCTTCCTCATTGTCAAAATGCCGGCGCAGCATTTCCATACGATGGAGTAGTTCGTCCAAAAGATGCTGCAATGTGGGCGCGAGTGCCTCTGCATCCGTGCTGGGCAGTGAAGGAATCGTGTTGGTCTCTTTCATCTTCTCCACCGCCTTGCGGTACTCGCGCTGCAGATCAACCTGGCTGACTTGAACATATCGGAGCGTCATCTCGATCCCACGATGACCCAATAGTTCCTTGAGCACGGGGAGGCTTGCTCCTGCTCGCAACATCGATGTTGCGTAGGTATGTCTCAGCTGATGCGGAGTAGGGCAAATGGAGCAACCTGCCCGCTGTGCTATCTTGGCAAGTGCGACCTTGATGCTGCGGTAGGAAGGGGGTTTGCCATTCTTCTGCAGAAGCAAGTGCTGAGAGAATGGTTGGCTTGCTTCCCTGGCCGGCGGATTTCGAAGGGACTGAAGACAGTGGAAGACATCGCAGGTTTCCCGGTCTACAGGCACCCATCTTTCAGTATGGAGTTTTCCCAGAGGCACTCGGATAGCCCAATATCCAGGGCCAACCTCGCGCAGGGAATCAACAGCAAGGTTGAGGCATTCACCGATCCGCATTCCTGTACCCCGCAGGAGGCGCAGGGTGTAGGCGCGCATCGTTTTTTGACGGCGCAGTTGCTCCATGAGTTTCTCGTCGTCCTCAGGAGACAGCGGGCGGGGCAGGTACTTGTCGTGGGGCGGGCAATCGCCCCGGGAGAACAGATCGTCAGGAGGCGCACCGGGACCACCGGCAGCCAGATCGTTCAATAGGCGTCGAACGGCGATGATCAATCCTGTGCGGGTTCGATTGGCCAGCCGGGGTTGCCGTTCATAAAGATGACGCAGCCAGCCGAGAATATGCGGGTCGCGGCGGAGTTGACAGAGTTTTGTGACTTGCGGATGGGATGTGGATAGATAATCCAGGAACAGCCCACTCGACCTTTGGTACCAGTATATGGTTGCAGGTCTCAACGCGGTGGCCCTAGCGTTGATCTCTGACTCGAAGGTCTTCTCCATGGTCCTTGCCGGGCGGCGTGTCATGGCTGCACCTGCAGGGTGATTTTTTCCTTGTTCTGGATGGCGCGCTGATATTCGCTCCACACGTCCTCGGGAGAAAGCCGGACGTAGAGCATCGTAGTCTGGATGTGTGAGTGTCCCATCAAGTGCATCAGGGCCGGCAGGCTGACTCCGGCCCGCACCATATCGGCCCCGAACGTATGTCGAAGCCGATGCGGGTTGGCAAGAGGGACGCCGCTCAGACGCCGATGGTGACGGAAGAGCGAGCGCAAACCGGCGGGAGTCATGGGCTGACCGCGACGCCCGCCCTTGAGGGACAGGAACAGCCTGAGAGAAGCGGAGGCTGGTCTTTCCACCTGGCAATAGCGTTCGATGACCCGGATGGTGTCGTCGCAGAGGGGGAGGATTCTCTCCTTGTTTCCCTTGCCGCGCACGCGGATCTGATGGTGAGACAGGCGCAGGTCCTGCAGCCCGAGCTGAAGGGCTTCGCACGAGCGCAGCCCGTTGAGCAGCATCAGGGCGATGATAGCCAAGTCTCGGAAAGAACGAAAACTGGACCAAAACCGGAAGATTTCTTCACGGGATAGGGGGATTACGACACGCCGGGGTTGCTTCAGGCGCAAGCCCGCCGCTTTGCGGCCTGCTCCGCCGAAACCCAGTGGATTACGCGTCTTGTGGACCGACTGCACGCTGGCACGCTTGCGGGGGATATCGCGCTGGTAATGGAATCGATATAGGCAGCGAAGCACCGTCAGCCTGTGGTTGACCGTCTGCGCCGTGGGTCTGGGATTACCCGAAAGCTGACAGCGCACATAATCCAGAAGGCGTGCTTCGTTCAATCGCGCCAGAGGGCGCCGGTGCTCTCGCCACCACCAGCGCACGAAGTTCAAAAGGTCATAGGCGTAAGCGCGCAGTGAACGGGGGGAGAGACCGCGCAGCCGCTGTGCATCCAGGAAACCGTTGATCCAGCCGAGATCCTGATTACCGACGTCCACCACCCGATAGGGTGACAGGCCCTCCGGGAAGTCCGCACGGCAGAGCAGATGGAAAGCTCCGGTCATAGGCCCCCGGCTCGTTCAAGGCAGCGGCGGAAGTCGTCCGCTGTTGCGCCGGAAATGAAAAAGCTATTAGGATCATGTCCATCCGGTAGTCGCACAATGCGGGATTGCAGCCCGGCTTTTTCGAGTTCCAGCGCGAGCTTCGAAGCAGCGTGCAGGCCGGCAGCGTTCGCGTCTGAATCGAAAGCGATGAAGATCGTTCTCTTGGGGTCGTCACAGAGTTGGCTGAACTGCTCAGCCGTGAGGTGGCAACCGAGAGCGCTGGTCGTATTGCAAAACCCGGTCTGCCACAGGGCGGCAAGATCGAACAGCCCTTCCACGAGAATAACCGTAGGGGCATTCCGTAGCGTTTCCCACGCAACCAGACCACCTTTGGCGCGCGGGAGGAAGCGATGCGGCGGCGGCGGGCCGATGCTGCGCCCGTAGAGATTGACGATTCGGTCCTGATTGAGGCAGGGGAAGATGATGCGACGGAAGAGGCAATCACGCCCGTGTCGATTGGTCAAGCCAAGGCTTACGAGCCGATCAAACCGGTGGCCGCAGACAGACAACAAATGATCGCGCAAGCTGCCGCCTGGGGCATAACCAAGGCCCAGGTGACGAATGAGCCCGGGATCCCGTAGTCCCCGTTTGCGGAGGTAGTCCAGCGCCTCTTCATGGCGTGGCAACTGATACTGGTAGAAAGCGACGGTATCACCCAGAAGATCTCGATCATCGGCAACCTGAGCCGATTCCTTCCTCAGATGGGCAACGCTGTCGCGGAAAGACAATTTGAAGTAGATTTGCACGAAGCGAATCAGATCCCCGCCGCAACCGCAGCCATGGCAAAAGAAGAGGTCCTTGGCGACATTGACGTAGAAAGATGGGTGGGTTTCCGAGTGTAGCAAGCACAATCCAACATACTCCTGTCCCGAACCCACACGCCGGGACGTCCAGTGGAAGCGCTTCAGGTAGTCCAGGAGCGGGAGATCGCGTTTCAGCTTTTCAGCCTCATTGCAGTCGAACATTACAGCTTGTCCTCCTCCTGCCCACGACGGTGCCTGCTCGACCGCAGATAATGCAGGCGGCAAGGCCGATACGCATCGGGAGCGCCATCCCAGCCCGAAGCGGACTTGTTTGGCCGTCTTCCAGCTTCGACAGGACGATGTTGTCATCAGAGTCGTGGGCTTTGGAACCCTGATACGTCACGCTTTTATGGGTTCGGCGGATGCGATAGGCACGTTGATGGTCGCGATGGTCGAGCCTTCCTTCGGGACTTCGCTGGTGACGTCGATTCGCTTCGCGGAGTTGGCGGCGGCGCGTCAGATTGCGACACGCTTGGCTGCAATAGCACTGCCCCCGATCGCAGTGGCTGCAGATATAGAATGCCTTTCCGCATTTCGCGGCACGGCAAAACCGTCGACGGAGGAGAAGTTCCAGAGGGCCAGCCGTCCCTTTCCGAAGGCGGGACTCGACAACGGCTGCCGATCATGGCAGGCTATAAACGTCTAGAAAGACCAAATGGTTGCCTAACCGGCTCCATCGTTTTGGGCCTCAACCGCTGCCTACGGTTGGGGCCTTCATTGCTCACGCCTTTGGCTGAGAGGGTAAATCAACTGAAGGAAAAGTACGCATAAATGCGCGAATGCGCGGTGATGTGATCCCAATACCGGCCCCTTTGGCCGGTCAAGTCATAGATAAAGACTCCATTATTACTCAGCCTAACGTTCCGGTCCAGCGGCGGGCCGCGCAGCGGACCGTCCGCTGCAACCGGTTGTTAGAAGTCGGGCTCATTCGAACATGGCCGTATATCTGCGTTGCATTTCCTCCGGCTCAACCTTCTCAATCTCGTGCCCTAGCATCCATTCGTGGCCGAAAGGATCGCGGATGGTGCATGAGCGCTCACCGTAGAAGGCGTCGGATGGTTCACGCACCATGACGGCACCCGCTGCAACTGCGCGAGCGGCCAGCTCATCGCAATTATCGCAATGAAGGTGAA
>VGYL01000694.1 GCA_016872975.1 Planctomycetota bacterium | reverse complement strand
CCAGGACCCGCGCCGGGCCGTACCGTGCGGCTCTCCTCTACGATGCTATTGGCCCAAAGCGGAAAATCTCAGGGGTTTGGGGACAGAGTCCCCAAGAGCCATCGAAGTACGCTAAAGCCGGATGAGCCACAAATCCAAAATTCCAAGGCTCAAAACGCCGGCGCTGGGCGGGAGGCCCGCCGGCGATGAGCGGCCGGGGCTCGGTGCGAGAGGTTTTGAATTTTCTTCCTTTCGGTCATTGGAATTTGTTTGAGATTTGGAATTTGGGATTTGGAGCTTCCGGACCGCGCTACGCGGCCCGGGATTCGATGCTTACTCCTTGAATCGATATCCCACACCCCGCACGGTCTCGATATACTTGCCGCACGGTCCGAGCTTCTTTCGCAAAGACACGATCTGCACATCGACCGCCCGGTCGGTCACCGGGTAGTCATCGCCGTGGACGGCATCGACGATCTGGTAGCGGCTCAGGACCAGACCCGGACGCCGGGCCAGAACCTGGAGAATGTTGAACTCGGTCCGCGTGAGGTCCACTTTCTGCTCCCGGGCCCGAACCTCATGCCGGCTGGGGTCGATCACCAGATCGTGGATCTTGACCACGCCCTGCGCGTCCGCCGGCGGGGCGGTCTTGCGCAGGAGCCGGCGCACCCGGGCCACCAGCACCTTGCCGCTGAAGGGCTTCACGACGTAATCGTCGGCCCCGACCTCCAGGCCCGCGACGACATCGGCCTCTTCCCCCTTGGCCGTGAGAATGACGATCGGGACCGGCGCGGTCCGGGAATCGGCCTTGAGCTTCTTGCAGACCTCCAGGCCGTCCATGCCGGGCAGCATCAGGTCCAGGACGATCAGATCGGGAGTCTGCGACCGCGCAAGCCGGATCGCCTCCTCGCCCGACTCGCAATCGAGGACCTCATACCCCTCGCGCGTCAGGTTCAAACGCACCAGCTCGCGGATATCCGCCTCGTCATCGACCACCAGTATCTTCGTCTTCACCATTCGGGCCTCAGGAAGAATGGAATGCTGGAATATTGGGCAAGGCGTTCCCAGCCCATCCATCATTCCAGTATTCCATCATTCCAGTATACGTGCGGGACCGGCGAAATGGCAAGGGATGCGGAAATTGCCCTGCGGAGACGGTCCCGACAGTTGAGCGGTAGGGTGGGCTCGGCCCACCATTCTTCCACCACCCGACGGAGCGGGATCTGGTCAACCGTCCGTACGCATCGTCCCATGCGAGGGAATCGGTGGGCGAAGCCCACCCTACCGCTGACGCCCGGACGATGGCTCCGGGCGCGAAGGCGTGCGGCCTAGTACCCCATTTCACAAGTACCGCGACTATGGCGGTAGATTGCCGCGCTCGGCGAGCCTCGCTCGCAATGACATAGGGTGCCCAAGTATGTCATTGCGAGGAGCTTCAGCGACGAAGCAATCTCTACCCGATAGTCTCAGAACTTGCGAAATGCGGTACCAGGCGGTGCAGCCTCCCACGCCAGTTCAGCCCAACGATCCGCCAAGAAGGCTCAAATCGTCAGCCTCGACCGGCGGGGCGCTGTCGAAGACAGGGTCGCGGAATCGCATTTGGCCTTTTCTCGGGTCGTTGACGAATGAACCCACCCCCACCCGGAGGTTCAATTGTCATGAAGCACCAGTCCTCGGCCGGAGGCCCTCCGCTTGTGCCCGGCTCTTCAAAGAGTCTTCCGGGCACGTGAGGGCCTCCCGCAGTTCTTACGCTCGAATTGAACCGACGGGTCCGTTGCAGAGATGACGTGAGGTGGCAGGGGGATGATTCGCTTTCCTCCTGAACCGCCTCTTCTCTTCTCTTTTCCGGGCTTTGAGGGGCAAGGAGCTCATGGAGGCGCAGAGGGTGTGTGAAAGGGTGGCTTCTCACACACCCTCTCATGCTCCCGCGGGGTAGCCGAAGCAGCGGGCCAGGCGCTCGCGGTAGAGCGGAACCCGCAGAGCCAGCAGCAGGAACCAGAAGAGCACGAAGTACGGCCCCAGAAGGGCCTGCGAGAGCGTAACCGCCAGGCGGAAATACTCCATCGTGCTCTGCAACTGGAGGGAACGGCTGAGAACCGCACCGAGCACGGCGAACGCCACGAGCGGGCCGGCCCCCAGCAGCAGCGACAGGGCGGCGCTCCAGGCGAGTTGCCGACGGCCGGCGAGCCGGCGCAGCAGCGTCTGGAGGACCGCGTGGCCGACCAGGAACACCAGGAGGAAGAATCCGAACAAGGCGATCCACATCCCGGGAGTGAGGACGACGGGGGCGTTCGGAAAGAGGGCGGCGGCCCCGGCCTCGAACAGGATCAAAAAGACCAGCAGAAATCGCAGCAGGCGGTTGCGCAGCGCGATCAGGTCCGCCATCGCCAGGAGCACCGCCAGGGCCATGGCCAGAGCCTGCAACAACTCGCAGATGATCGTGCAGACATGGCGGTGCAGATAGAAGACGATATGGGCATTGATATACCCCTCGGCCGCATGGAGCAACACAGACAAGACTCCCAAGGCCAACAGCAGACTCCACGCCTGGCGGTTCCGGTTGGGTTTGCGCAGCAGGAGGGCCAGCAGGACGAACCACAGGAGCACCCGGCGCAGGGAGTCCTTCATCGGGCAGTGGATGGTGATGGGCGGGCCTTGAACAGGCCCGAGGGAGCCAAGGTCCTGCCGGGCCACGACCTGAAGCGCTCCAAAACCGTAGAAGGGTACCCGCCACGAGTACGGCTCGCCGTGCCTTCAGCCGAAGGGGAACGTGCCGCCCCCGAGGCGCAGCGGGCCTTTGGAGATCGTGAACGAGGGCGGGCCCTTCCAATTGTAGTAGGAGTACCGCTCGCCGCCGGCGCCTATCAGCCGGTAATCCAGGCGCAGCAGATTCCGGTCGCGCGAAACCTCGACCGTGTTGGTCAGGGGGCCGCCCAGACGCAAAGCGGCGGTCTGGCCCGCCTGGACGGACAGGCGGGGCTCATATGCGACGAACGTCGGTCCGGCCCAGCGGGTCTGTTCGTCGCACAGGATGCAGTCTTCCACCCGGTAGACGCCAACGGGCAGTGCGACGGTCCCCGCGGGATCGTCCAGGAGCACGGTCAGAGTATCGCTGCGCAGTCGCACATGCCGGCTGCCGTTCGCCTCGATGTGCAGCTCCCCCAGTGGCGGGTGAAGCTCCGTGAAGGTGGCTTGCAGCGCGATCTCCGAGCCGAGGGGCAGAAACGCCAGGTCCAGGTGAAAGGTGCGGCCGGCGAAGAACAGGGTCTCGGCCGCCGGACAAACGGGTGTCAGCTTGCCGGGACCGCGGAGATACAAAAGGTCATTGCCGTCGATCCGTCCGTCCAGGTTGTCCACGATGCCGATGGTCCACATTTCACCATCGAGGTCGAGCTGCCCCTCCCAGCCGGACTCGACCAGGAACCAGCCGGCGCAGACGGTTTCGTACGTGTAGAGGCGGACGGTATACGGGATCGCGAGCGACTCCCGCCGGGTGAAGACCGCGAGGTCGTCGAACACCACGTGACCGTCGTACCGGCTCCTGTACGTGACCAGCGAGCCCTCGGAGAAATTCCGGTCGTGGTCCACCTTGAGATACAGAAGCTTCTCGGACAGGTTCCGCAGGAACGGCGTCGGCGGCACCGTAGGGATCAGTCCCCGGGCGGCTGTCTTGTCGGGCAGGGCGGGCTCATTCTCGAAGGCCGGCAAGGCCTTGCCGCGGGTGTAATCGAAATCGATCCGCAGCGACGGCCCGCGCGCCGGGCGCAACACGACCGTGCGCGGCGCGGGCCCCTCGCCTTGGGCCGACCACCCGAGGGAAACCCAACCTATACTCCCGATCAGGACCGCCGCCGCGACCGTCCTCGGAAAAGCTGAATAGCGATTTGCATTCACGCTATAATCATCCTGCCGGCCTTATCAACAATTCGCGCCAAGGCCAAGAAGCAACTTCCGGGTGGCAACTTCAAGGCCGGAAGGCCTGGTTGGTAGTGGCGTCGTCAGACGCTATCTTATGCTCTTACGAGCACACTACAAACAGCGGTCTGGCCATCCCCAAATTCGGAGAACTTGAGACTGCCACCCGTCTCACCTCTGCCGAGTCCTTGGCCTTGGACGTAGATCGTTGCTTCTTTTTGGTTAGTGTCGATCTTACTCGGCCAGCCCCAGCAGCTTGCCCCAGACCAGGGTCCGGAAGATATTGGAGTAGTCGTCGGTCCAGACGCCGACGCGGGCGTCCGGGTCCGGTGGC
>VGYL01000693.1 GCA_016872975.1 Planctomycetota bacterium | reverse complement strand
GTGCTGTTCTCGGTGGGATTGCTGGCGGTGGCGATGAATCCCTTCGTGATCAACTCGATGATCGGCGGGACCGTTCTGGCCGACGGCCTCGGCAAGCCCGCCCGGATGAGCGATTCCTGGCCGCGGCGGTTTACGGTGGTCGTGCTGCTCATCGGGATGGGCGTCGCCATGATCGTCCTGCACACGGGTGTCAAGAAAGTCGATGCCATCATCTTCGGTCAGGCGATGACCGTGATCGGCAATCCGCTCATGGCCGCCGCCATCCTCTGGCTGGCCAACCGCAAAGACATCATGCGCGACAAGCGCAACACGGTGATCCTGAACGTGCTCGGCGGCCTCGGCTTCCTCGTCGTGCTCCTGACGGCCCTGCGCGTCCTGTATCTCCTGGTCCTCCGGTTCAGTTGACAAAGCGACTCTCGAAGAAGACAAGAAATGAAACCGCAGATTGCGCAGATTGACGCAGATTTAAGAGATCCGCAGACGCACGCCATCATCGGGGCGGCGATGGAGGTGCATCGGGAGCTTGGTCCCGGCTTTCTGGAGGCGGTGTATCATGATGAAGCCCAGGTGATCAACTACCTGCGCGCCACGCGTTTGGAGCGGAGTCTCCTGTTCAATTTTGGTCGCCCCAGCCTGGAATTCAAGCGCCTTATTGTCTCTAAATCTGCGTGAATCTGCGCAATCTGCGGTTTCAGTCAAAAATGCAAATCGAAGGAAGAACGCCGATGAGGACAATGAAGAGGGTTATCGGTGCCGTGCTTTGGGCGGCTGTCATTGGTGGGACCGTCGCTTCGGCCAGGCAAATCAGCGATGCCACGCCGGCGGATCGTGGCCTTTCCGCCTATTTCGCGGGCGAGACGAAGAAGCTTCAGGACGAGTGCCTTGCCGGCATCAAGACACTGAACGACTGGAAGGCCAGGCGATCGGTCTACCACAAGCAGTTGCTCGAAATGCTCGGTCTCGATCCGCTCCCGGCCAAGACCCCGCTCCAGGCGACCGTCACCGGGACGGTCGAGCACGAGGCCTTCACCGTCGAGAAGCTGCATTTCCAGTCGGTGCCGGGACTGTACGTCACCGGGAATCTTTATGTCCCGAAGGGTCTCGACAAGCCGGCGCCGGCGGTCCTCTACGTCTGCGGCCACGGCAACGTCAAGAAAGACGGCATCAGCTACGGCAGCAAGACCTCCTACCAGCATCACGGCGCGTGGTTCGCCCGGCACGGCTACGTCTGCCTGACCATCGACACGCTCCAACTCGGCGAGATCGAGGGCATCCACCACGGGACCTACCGCTACAACATGTGGTGGTGGAACAGTCGGGGCTACACGCCTGCGGGCGTCGAGGCGTGGAACTGCGTGCGGGCGCTCGATTACCTCGATACCCGCCAAGAGGTCGATGCCTCCCGCATGGGCGTCACCGGCCGCTCCGGCGGCGGGGCCTACAGTTGGTGGATCGCCGCGATCGACGAGCGCATCAAGGCCGCCGTGCCTGTAGCGGGGATCACCGACCTGCAGAACCACGTCGTCGACGGCTGCGTCGAGGGACACTGCGACTGCATGTTCGTCGTCAACACCTACCGCTGGGACTACCCGCTGGTGGCGGCGCTCGTCGCCCCGCGGGCGCTTCTGATCTCGAACAGCGACAAGGACGGCATCTTCCCGCTCGACGGCGTTGTCCGTGTCCATGAGAAAGTCCGCCAGATTTATAAGCTCTACGGCGCCGAGAAGAACCTCGGCCTGCAGATCACCGAAGGTCCGCACAAGGATACGCAAGAGTTGAGAATCCACGCCTTCGTGTGGTTCAACCGTTTCCTCAAGGGCGAGGACCCGGTGATTCGTCTGCCCGCCGAGCGGCTCTTTGAGCCGGAGCAACTGAAGGTGTTCCAGAAGCTCCCGGCCGATCAACTCAACACGAAGATCCACGAGAGCTTCGTTACCGCCGCGGCGCCGCCCGTCGTGCCGCAATCGAAGGAGCAGTGGGTGGCTCTGCGCGACGGTTGGATGAAGGCCCTGCAAGAGAAGGTCTTTCGCGGCTGGCCGACAGCGCGGGAAGTGGGCCCGCTCGACGTGGACCAGGCCTTCACCGCCGTGGCGGACGGCGTCCGGCTGACCGCTTACGATTTCAACAGCCAGCCCAATGTGCGGCTCAGGTTGTTCTTGTTGTCGGCTGCGAATGAGCAGGAGCCGGACTGGGTGCCGTTGACCGTGGTGGATGAGACCCGCTGGAAGCAGTGGCTATCGGCGATGAGAGTCAAATTCGAGGACCATCTCGGTGCCTACAGTCTGCCCAAACCCGATCCTGACGGGTTTGAGGATCTCCGGAAGGGACTCGGGGACGGACAAGTCGCCGCGTACATCTGCCCACGCGGGATAGGGGCAAATGCGTGGACCGGGGATGAGAAGAAACAAACGCAGATTCGCAGGCGGTTCATGCTCCTCGGGCAGACGCTGGACGGTATGCGGGTGTGGGACGTGCGCCGGGCGATCCAGGCACTCGGACAGATTGAGGAAATCCGAGGCATTACCCCGTCCGTCGGCGCGGCCGGCACGATGGCCGGTGTAGCGCTGTATGCGGCGCTATTCGAGCCCCAGATCACCGGTCTTGCGTTGTTCGATCTGCCGAGGACTCATCAGGACGGGCCCGTCTTCCTGAACGTCCTTCGCTACCTGGATATGCCGCAGGTCGTGGCCCTGGTGGCGGAGAACACGAGCATCACCCTCCCCGGCCAGGATGCCTCGGCATGGCAGTTCCCCACCTCGGTGATCGAGAGCCTCGGCTGGGACCCGCGGCGCCTTCAAATCATCGCGCCGGCCCCGCGCCCCTAGGGCATGCCCGTCCTTCTCCTGCAGACAGGCCCGCCCCACTGCTCACTCGGGTGGCATCGGCAAGGCCTCGGGCCGTGACGATGGTTCGGCGCGCGAGCCGCCCTCGTCAAAGGCGAGCCTTTGGCGATGGTTTGTGCCGCAGGCGCGAGCGCCCGCGCGTGCCGAGGGCCCCTGGCCAGGAACAGGACGGCTTTGCATCCGGGGGCCCCGTCGGGTATGCTGGCACGCCAAACGCCCGAAATGCGTCGGATATGAAAGGGGACTTCCATGGTGCAACCGAGAAGAGATGGGATCGTGAACAGGGGACTGACCCTGGGGATCGTTGGCGTGGTTCTTGTGCTGACGGCAGGGACCCGGACGCAGGAACAGGCCCGTACCGCGAAGATGGTCACGCCGGAGGGCGTCCACATTCTGCAGAACAAGAGCTTCGATGACAGCGACGAGGCGCGGCGCGAAATCCTCGATCTCTACAAGGATCTGCGGCTGACCGACGTGCTGGATGGGATGGACCTGATCGGCCTGCAGGACATCGGCCTGATGGACAACCACATCCGGCCCCTGTGGCGGGATACCGAGGATTTCACGCATCGCATCGTGGGCTTTGCGATCACGGTCCGCCACGTGCCGACGGACGTGCGGGTCGGGCAGAACTCGTTCCCGACGCTGGAGGGATTTCAGAAGTTCAAGTCCGAGCAGTACGGCCGGGCGCCGGACGCCTGGCTCAAGACCGCCAAGCCGGGCGATGTGGCCGTGATCGACGCCGGCGGGATCAAGGAGACCGGGTTCATCGGCTCGAACAACAGCCTCGGCTGGGCCGAGAAGGGCGTCGTCGGCGTGGTCACCAACGCCGGGGCGCGGGATACCGACGAGATCATCAAGACCAAGAGGATTCCCGTCTACTGCGAAAATGCCTACAGCACACGCGGCGTCCGCCCGGGCCGGCTGATCGCGGAATCGTTCAACTTCCCCATCAACTGCGGCGGCGTGACGGTCTTTCCGGGCGACGTGATCGTCGCCGATGGCGATGGCGTGATCGTGGTGCCGCGCCAGCACGCGCTGACCGTCGGACAGTTGGCCCGCGACATCAATGTCGGCGATCAGAAGAGCCGGGCCCAGCGGTTCAAGAAGCTCGGCATGCCGCTGGACAAGACCGTGGACGTCAAGTGAAGGCGGTTGTGAGTGTTCTATGACAACGACCCGGTAGAAGGCTAAGAAACAGGCGGTTTGGGTGCCATGTCTACGGCTTTGCGTAGACATGCCTACGAGGCGTAGGCATGACACGGGCCCCCAAACGCGATGAATCGCGTTTGGGGACCCCACCCTGGACCCAGTGGGTTTCTTTCTCCTGCCCGCTGCGAAGCGGCTTCGCGACTCGCAATGACATATGCACAATCCGCCGCACGATTT
>VGYL01000692.1 GCA_016872975.1 Planctomycetota bacterium | reverse complement strand
GCAGCGCCATCGTGTTGTAATGGTTTCCCGCCAGGGAGTTGACGGCCAGCGGCTGCCGGCGCAGGGTCCCGCCCAGCCGCAACCCATCCTTGAGGCACAGGATCGCGTCTTCGATCCGGCCCTGGTGAGCATAGAAGAGAGTCTGGGTCTGCAGCAGCCGCGCGCAGTCGCCTATCGTACTCAAGTCCGTCGGTATCTTACTGTAGTCCCACTCGAACCGGCAATGCTCGCTCGCGGCGGCCTCATGCAGCAACGCGAGACATCCGGCGTTGGCCGCCTGCCACGCCGAGATCGCCTGCACCATCGGTTCCGCCAGAGGCGCCCCCCGCGGGGGCAAGCTCCCGGGGACCCAGGACGGCAGAGCGGTCCAGTCCGCCGGCGGCACGAAGGCGGCAAACGCCCGCGCGTAGATCTCCGCGGCGTTCGGGACCCCCGGGGGCAGCTTCTCGTATTCGGCCAATTCGGCAAAGCCGGTCGGATACCCCGCCGCCCGCAGAGCCTCCAGCCGCCGCTCGATCGCGCGACGCTGAACGGCGACATAGAGACGAGTCGATCCCACCAGCAACACGAGAGCCGCCAGCGCCAGGTGCCAGGCTTTGAGCTTCAAGCGTCGATCCGATTTCTGAGTCTTACCATCCATGGTCCATGCCTCGCGGGATCCCGCAGATCCGCCGTTATGCTACTTGTTCAGAACGTTCCCGAGATTGTACCGGAAACCGCCCGGATCGGAAAGAAGATCTGCACGGTATCTCCCGTTGTGGGTGCATGACGATGAAAGGCAGATACCGGGGTGCGTCGTCATCGTCCGGGTCCCCCTCGCGCCCGCCGTTGTCCTGGCCGTCCCTATCCCGAAGAGAGGCCTCCCGGGCACACCACGAACCCCGGAGGGCCAATCATCCCTCATCAATCCTCCTTCATCAATTCGACAAGCCTCTACCCAAGCGGGCGGTCTTGCGGTAAGATGGTCCGCCGGTTTCGGTGTGAATGAGAGCAGCCATTATCGCTTTGAATAAGGAGTACGGAACCATGGCACAAGCAGATATCGGATTGATCGGGTTGGCGGTGATGGGGGAGAACCTCATCCTGAACATGGAAAGCAAGGGCTTCACGGTCGCCTGCTATAACCGGACCACCTCGAAAGTGGACGATTTCATCAACGGCCGGGCCCAGGGCAAGAAGATCATCGGCTGTCACTCCGTCGAAGAGCTGATCGCCGGCCTGCAGCGGCCGCGCAAGATCATGATGATGGTCAAGGCGGGCAAGGCGGTGGACGAGCTGATCGACCAACTGCTGCCGCACCTGGAGAACGGCGACATCCTCATCGATGGCGGCAACAGTCACTACCCCGACACGATCCGCCGGACCGCGTACGTCGAGGGCAAGGGCAAGCTCTACATCGGCACCGGCGTCTCCGGCGGCGAGGAAGGCGCCCTGCTCGGGCCCGCCATCATGCCCGGCGGCTCGCCGGCGGCCTGGGAGCATGTCAAGGACATCTTCCAGAAAATCGCCGCCAAGGCCCCGGACGGCGCCCCCTGCTGCGAGTGGATGGGCGCGAACGGCGCCGGCCACTTCGTCAAAATGGTCCACAACGGCATCGAGTACGGCGACATGCAGATGATCTGCGAGACCTACCAGATCATGAAAGAAGCGCTCGGCATGAGCAACGACGAGATGCACCGAGTCTTCGCCGAGTGGGACCAGGCGGAGCTGGACTCCTACCTGATCGAGATCACCGCCGACATTCTCAAGGTCAAGGACGAGGAGGGCGACTATGTGATCGACCTGATCCTTGACACCGCCGGCCAGAAGGGAACGGGCAAATGGACGGTCGTGGAGGCCCTCGACCAGGGCCAGCCGCTGACGCTGATCGCGGAAGCGGTCTTCGCCCGCTGCCTGTCGGCCCTCAAGGACGAGCGCGTCGACGCCTCGAAGGTCCTGCCGGGTCCCAAGGCCACCTTCCGCGGCAAGCAGCAGAACCTCGTCACGGACCTGCGCCAGGCCCTGTACGCCTCCAAGATCGCCAGCTACACGCAGGGCTTCATGCTCATGCAGGCCGCGGCCAAGGAGCACCACTGGAACCTGAACTACGGGGCCATCGCCTCCATCTGGCGCGGCGGCTGCATCATCCGCTCGGTCTTCCTGGGCAAGATCAAAGAGGCCTTCGACCGGCGGGCCGACCTGCCGAACCTGCTGCTGGACCCATTCTTCAAGGGCGCGGTCTCGAAGGCCCACGGCGCCTGGCGGCGCGTGGTCATCACCGCGGTCAAGCAGGGTATCCCGGTCCCGTGCATCAGCTCGGCCCTGGCCTTCTACGACGGCTACCGCCACGAGCGGCTGCCCGCCAACCTGCTCCAGGCCCAGCGCGACTACTTCGGCGCCCATACCTACGAGCGGGTGGACAAACCGCGCGGCCAGTTCTTCCACACCAACTGGACCGGTCGCGGCGGCACCACCTCCGCTTCGACGTATACGGTCTGATGTGACGCCACCGTAAGAGCTTTTGGATTCTGGGCACAGAGGACACAGAGAAGATAGAATCAAGAGGAAGAGAGAAGAAGGAAGCAGTTCGAACCGTCTTGTCTTCATCTCTGTGGCCTCTGTGGCCAATCTTCTTCCATGGTACCATGGCGGTCGAGCGAGGATTGAGTCGATGTACGACAACCTTCGGATGCAGTCGGTGCAGACGCCGATCATTCCCGTCGTCGGGGAGTGGATCCGTGCCAATCCCGGCACGATCTCGCTGGGGCAGGGCGTGGCGTACTACGGGCCGCCGCCGGAGGCCGGGGAGTACCTCCAGCGATTCTGGTCCGACCCGCAGAACCACAAGTACAAGCTCGTCCAGGGCATCCCGGAGCTGCTGGAGGCGATGGAAAAGAAGCTGGCCGCCGAGAACGGCATCCGCCTGGGCCGCGACCAGCGGATCGTCGTGACCGCCGGGGCCAATATGGGCTTCGTCAACGCCCTGCTGGCCATCGCCGACCCGGGCGACGAGATCATCCTGAACCTGCCCTACTACTTCAACCACGAGATGGCGATCCGAATGGCCGACTGCCGGGCCGTCTGCGTCCCGACGGACGAGAGCTACCAGCTTCAGCCCGAGGCCATCGAGCGGGCCATCACCGGCCGGACCCGGGCGGTGGTCACGATCTCGCCGAACAACCCGAGCGGGGCCGTCTACCCGGAGGACACGCTGCGCCGGGTCAACGACCTCTGCCGCCGGCGGGGCATCTACCACATCTCCGACGAAGCCTACGAGTATTTCACCTACGACGGCGCGACGCACTTCTCGCCCGGGTCCATCGAGGGCAGTGCGCTACACACAATCTCGCTCTATTCCCTCTCCAAGGCCTACGGCTTCGCCAGTTGGCGGATCGGCTGGATGGTGATCCCCCAGCGACTGTTTGAGCCCATCCGCAAGATCCAGGACACGATCCTGATCTGCCCGCCGGTGATCTCGCAGTGGGCCGCCGTCGGCGCCATGCACGCCGGGAGAGCCTACTGCCAGGGCAAGCTCCGCGAAACCCGCGAAATCCGCCGCCTGGTCCTGGAGAAGCTCAGCGAAATCAGCGATCTGGTTACGATCCCGCGTTCCGACGGCGCCTTCTACCTGCTGGCCCGCATCCACACAAACCTGGACCCGATGCAGCTCACGCAGCGTCTGATCGAGGAGCACAAAGTCGCCGTCATCCCCGGCACCACCTTCGGCATCCAGGACCGCTGCCTCCTGCGTATCGCCTACGGCGCCCTCCAAAAAGACACCGCCGCCGAAGGCCTAGGCCGACTAGTCCGCGGCCTGAAGCGAATCCTGGCCGGCTGACGAGTATGTGCGCCATAAGCGCACAATCGTGCGCCTTATGCGAACAACCACGGCCCGGGGCGACCCTGGGCCGCAACCGAGAAGATCATAGCCGCAAGAAACGCAGAAAGCGCAAGAAGGGGAAACAGAGAGGGCTCACTTCCTGGTCTTTTTTGCGTCTTGTTGTGTTTATTGCGGCTCTATTATCCTCTTATCTTTCGATCTTTCGCAGGGGTGAGCCCCGACACACCCTTTCCGGCTTACCAATTCTTGGCGGCCTCCTCGGCGTCTTCGAGCTCTTCCTTGCGGCGCCAGTAGCCGCACTGCTCGATCAGCCGGCGCGCGGCGGCGAGGTCGTCTTTCGGACCGCGTGGCTGGCCTTGTTCATCTCTGTCCCACGGATACGGCGTCACGCCGTGAAAAAGCCGGGCACGGTA
>VGYL01000691.1 GCA_016872975.1 Planctomycetota bacterium | reverse complement strand
CGAACAAAGTCCATTTCATACAGTTCTCCTTGAGCGATCCCTGCGCGATCGCTCGGGTGCATGGCTCGTCTCCGGCGCATCGTCCGGAGACACGTTACGTTACGGCATTGTCGTACCATCGACCCCAAAGCCCGGATGGTGTTATCGTTCTCGACGTGGGGCTTCCTTGAGAAATTCGGGTGGAGAGAATGGCCCCCGTCCCGAGGCGGCGGCCTTGGCCCACCCTGCCCCGGCGGTGGCACGACGCGCGAACCAGCCGGCAGGGTCGATAATAGGACGAAAGGCCCTGCTAGTACCGCGTTTCACAAGTACCGCGACGATGGGTGAGGTTGCTTCGTCGCTGCGCTCCTCGCAATGACATGATTGCCGCGCTCGGCGAGCCTCGCTCGCAATGACATAGGGCGCCCAAGTATGTCATTGCGAGGAGCTTCAGCGACGAAGCAATCTCTACTCTACCGTCTCAGGACTTGCGAAATGCCTTACCAGGGCGGCACAGAGTTTGGCGAACCCCGGGGTTTGACAAGGGCGGCGGGATGTGGTTTAATCCCGCGAGCCTGTTGGATGCTCAATGCCTCAATACCTGCCGTGCCGCTAACACGACGGGCGAGGCTCACGATATACAGGAGAAGACCCAATGCCAAAGCGCTCGGACATCAAGAAGGTTCTCATCATCGGTTCCGGCCCGATCGTCATCGGCCAAGCCTGCGAATTCGACTACTCCGGCTCGCAGGCGTGCAAAGCCCTGCGCCAGCTCGGCTACGAGATCGTGCTGGTCAACTCGAACCCCGCCACCATCATGACCGACCCGGGGATGGCCGATGCGACGTATATCGAGCCGCTGACGGTCCCGGTCGTCACGGAGATCATCAAGGTGGAGCGTCCGGACGCCCTGCTGCCCAACCTGGGCGGCCAGACCGGGCTGAACCTGGCGTCGGAGCTGGCGGCCGCCGGCGTGCTGAGCCAGTACAATGTCAGGGTCATCGGCGTCAACATCGACGCCATCAAGCGCGGCGAGGACCGCCAGGAATTCAAGAACACGATGGAGAGACTGGGCATCGAGGTGCCCCGCAGCGAGATCGCCTACACCGTGGAAGAGGCCGAGAAGATCGCGGAGAAGATCGGTTACCCGGTCATCATCCGTCCGGCCTACACCATGGGCGGGACCGGGGGCGGCGCCGTGTACAACGTCGAAGAGCTGCGGCTCATCGCCGGCCGGGGCCTGGCGGCCAGTCTCGTCGGGCAGATCCTCGTCGAGGAGGCCGTGCTCGGCTGGGAGGAGCTGGAGCTGGAGGTCGTGCGCGACGCCAAGGGGCAGAAGATCACCGTCTGCTTCATCGAGAACGTCGATCCCATGGGCGTCCACACCGGCGATTCCTACTGCACCGCCCCCATGCTGACCATCGCCCCGGAAGTGCAGGAGAGGCTGCAGAAATACTCGTATGACATCGTCGATGCCATCGAGATCATCGGCGGCACGAACGTCCAGTTCGCCCACAATCCGGACACCGGGCGGGTGGTCGTCATCGAGATCAATCCGCGGACCTCGCGTTCTTCCGCGCTGGCGTCCAAGGCGACGGGCTTTCCCATCGCGTTCGTCTCCGCGCTGCTGGCCGCGGGCCTGACGCTGGACGAGATCCCCTACTGGCGCAGCGGCACCCTGGAGAAGTACACGCCGTCGGGCGACTACGTGGTGGTCAAGTTCGCCCGCTGGGGCTTCGAGAAGTTCAAGGGCGTCGAGGACAAGCTCGGCACCCAGATGCGGGCGGTCGGCGAGGTCATGAGCATCGGCAAGAACTACAAGGAAGCCCTCCAGAAGGCGATCCGCTCGCTGGAAAGCGGCCGCTACGGCCTGGGTTTCGCGAAGAACTTCAACAAGCTCTCGCTGGAGCAGCTCATGGGGATGCTGACCTATCCCACCAGCGAGCGTCAATTCGTCATGTACGAGGCCCTGCGCAAGGGCGCGAGCCTCGACGCCCTGTACGAGAAGACCCGGATCAAGCGTTGGTTCATCGAGCAGATGGCGGAACTGGTCGCCCTGGAGGAAGAAATCCTCAAACACAAAGGCCGGAAGCTGCCCGACAAGCTGCTGGCGCAGGCCAAGAAGGACGGCTTCGCCGACCGCTATCTGGCCAAGCTGCTCGGCGTGTCCGAGGACGAGATTCGCAAGCGTCGCCTCGGCCTGGGCGTCGTCGAGGCCTGGGACGCGGTGCCGGTCAGCGGCGTGGAGAACGCGGCGTACTACTACTCCACCTACAACGCTCCCGACAAGGTCGGCACGAGCACCCGACGCAAGATCCTGGTCCTGGGCGGCGGTCCCAACCGCATCGGCCAGGGCATCGAGTTCGACTACTGCTGCGTCCATGCGGCGTTCACGCTGCGGGATGAGGGCTATGAGTCGATCATGATCAACTGCAACCCGGAGACGGTTTCCACCGATTACGATACGTCGGACAAACTGTACTTCGAGCCGCTGACGGCCGAGGATGTCCTGAGCATCTACGAGAAGGAGAAGCCCGACGGCGTCATCGTCCAGTTCGGCGGCCAGACGCCGCTGAACCTGGCGGGCGATCTGGCCCGGGCCGGGGTCAAGATCATCGGGACCTCGCCCGAGGCGATCGACTTGGCGGAGGACCGCGACCGCTTCCGCGTGGCGATCCAGAAACTGGGGATTCCGCAGCCGGAGTCCGGCATGGCCGGCAGTCCCGAAGAGGCACTGCAGATCGCGCAGCGGATCGGGTATCCGCTGATGGTGCGGCCCTCCTACGTCCTGGGCGGCCGGGCGATGGAGGTGGTCCACGACGAGGAGATGCTCCGCCACTACGTGGCGCGGGCGGTCGAGGTCACGCCGGAACGGCCCATCCTGATCGACAAGTTCCTCGAAAACGCCATCGAAGCCGAGGCCGACGCCATCGCCGACGGCGCCGATGCCTTCGTGCCCGTGGTGATGGAGCACATCGAGCTGGCGGGCATCCACTCGGGCGACTCCGCCTGCGTGATCCCGCCCGTGTCCCTGCCGCAGAAGCACATCGACACGATCCGCGAATACACCCGCCGGATCGCGGTGGAGCTGAACGTCGTCGGCCTGATGAACATCCAGTACGCCATCTGCAACGATGTCGTCTATATCCTCGAAGCCAACCCGCGGGCGTCCCGGACGGTCCCGCTGGTCTCGAAGGTCTGCAACATCCAGATGGCCCGGCTGGCCGTGCAGTGCATGCTCGGCAAAAAGCTGTCCGAGCTCGGCCTCCAGCAGCGCAAGTTTCGCCACTTCGGCGTCAAGGAAGCGGTCTTTCCGTTCAACATGTTCCCCGAGGTGGACCCGCTGCTCGGACCCGAGATGCGCTCGACGGGCGAGGTGCTGGGTATGGCCGGCTCCTTCGGCCTGGCGTTCTACAAATCGCAGGAGGCCGCCAAGCAGGAACTGCCCCTGCAGGGCACGGTCCTGATCACCGTGACCGACGAGGATAAGAAGGAAATTCTCAAGACCGCCCGGGAATTCCAGAAACTGGGGTTCCGCATCCGGGCGACGGAGGGCACCTGCAAGCGCTTCGCGCAGGAGGGCATCGCCGCCGAGCCGATCCTCAAGATGCACGAGGGCCGGCCCAACATCGTCGATGCGATCAAGAACGGCGAAATCCAGCTTCTGATCAACACGCCGGCGGGCCGGCTCAGCAGCCACGACGATTCCTACATCCGCAAGGCCGCCATCAAGTACAAGGTCTCGTACATCACGACGACGGCCGCCGCCGCCGCCGCGGTCAAAGGCATCGCCGAAGCCCGCAACGGCAAAGCCCCCGTCCGCTCGCTCCAGAGCTACCACGCGGGCATCAAATAGCGATGCTATCATGCTTGTGGGCAGAACAGGCACGAGACAGGGCGGAGCCGCGGATAGTACCGTGGTGATTCCGATTTGGTGACGAGTGTGTGGAGGCGGCTGCGCCGCAAGACTGTCAGACCCGCCTGAAGGCGGAACTCCAAACGGGAAGTCCCTGCTCACATGCAATTCTCTGCCGGGCGTTCTGACCCAATTGTCCTGGGCTACGTATACTCTCTTGGCGGGAGTCGTCCAACGGCTGGTGGCGGGCGGCGCGCCGCGCAGGGCACGAATTCGCTGTTTTCAGCTTTAAGAGCACACCCGGATCGGGTATGATAGGGACAAAACGGGAGGCTCAATCGAAAGGACACATGGCACACTACTTTGACAACTTACGGCTGTCGGGCCGCGACGAGTGGAT
>VGYL01000690.1 GCA_016872975.1 Planctomycetota bacterium | reverse complement strand
CGCCAGGGGCCGGTCAGCCAGTGGTACGACGATTTCGAGCTCTGGAGCGGCTTCCCGCCCGGCCACCCGGCCCTGGGCGAGAGCGATTCGGCCCGCGACGTCCTCTTCGCGGAGCGATTCGATTATCCCGACAGCCCCCTGCCTGAGGGCTGGTGGAGCGAAGGCGACGCCGCGGGCATCCGCGACGGGCGACTGCACGTCAATGCGGACACCGGACAGTTCCGCCAGGCCACGATCTGGCTGGACCGGGTGTTCTCCGGGGATCTCCGCGTCGAGTACGACGTGTGCGTCGTGGCCTCAAGCGACGTCGCCAACAACATGAACTTCTTCTTTCTCTACTCCGACCCCTCCGGCCGGCCGCTCCGCGAATCGAGACAGGATCGCGCCGATGGAAGGTATACCCGCTACCACGACCTGAACGGCTATATCTTCACCAACGTCGCCGACGGCAACGAGGTGCCGGCCCGCCTGCGCTTCCGCGACTGTCCCGGCTTCCACCTGGCGGCGGAAAACCGCGCTTACGAAAACCGACGGGCCAGGGTCTACCACATCGCTATCGAGAAGCGGGCCAACCGCTTCACGTACACCGTGGACGGCCACGTCCTGCTGGACACCGTGGACGACCACTTCAGTCCGCTTCACGACCAGGGC
The DNA here is from genome assembly GCA_016872975.1 of Planctomycetota bacterium. Lineage (GTDB taxonomy): Bacteria > Planctomycetota > Phycisphaerae > Sedimentisphaerales > Anaerobacaceae > PLanc-01. The sequence goes on along the minus strand of VGYL01000690.1, from coordinate 3,587 downwards.
CTGATCGGCTTTCGCACCTGGCACACCGAACTCTGGTGGGACAACCTCGTCGTCTCGCGACTGTGAGCAGGATTGGGGACACAGCCCGCTTTGCACCGACCGCATCGATCTGATATAGTATTCTCATGAGTCGGACTCTCGACAGAGTACGATCCCTTGTCGCCTTGGGCGCAGTGAGGATCTCCAGCCACGGCCACGATGAGTTGTCCGAAGACGGCATCATGGTTCGCGACCTGATCGCAGGCATTGAGAATGCCTCGCTTGTCGAGGACTACCCGGATTACCCGAAAGGCCCGTGTGTGTTGGTAATGCAGCACGACCGGGATGGCAAACCAGTCCATGCGGTCTGGGGTATACCTAGAGGAAAAGACTCTCCCGCCGTTCTCGTGACGGCGTACCGACCGGATCCCGACCTGTGGTCGGATGACTTGCTCAGGAGACGATCGTGAAGAAACGTCGCCATATCAAATTCGTGCAGGAAGGCCAGTATGTCGCAGAGGTCCCGGTTGACCTCATTGAGTCAGACGACAGTTGGGCCCCCTACCTGTCGTTGGAAGATGCGTATAAGCTGGATGACGTGCGTGAGGCGCTGCGCCGCGGCGACATCGAAGCGGCCGCCAAGCTCGGCCGCATCTACGCGCTCAAGCTTCTGGCGGGTTGAGGGGGTGAACCGCACGAGAGTAGTCCGCCGTACTCCGCCCGTCCGTGCACTGATAGGGCTTGCGTTCGATCTGGATACGGGTATACTCAATTGGGAAAGAACCGGTGTCTATGCAATTGAATGCCGAAGAACGAGAGGTCTTGTCGAAGGTGACGCAGATCCTCCGCGAGCGGTTCGGCGCCACGGAAATCATCTTGTACGGCTCGGCGGCCCGCGGACAGATGGACGCCGAATCGGACATCGACCTGCTCGTGGTGCTTCCCAAGTTCGACTGGGAGATCCAAAAGGAGATTAGTGGCGTCTGTTTCGATGCCAGCCTACAGTGCGATCGGGTCATCTCGCCCAATTGCTACACGACGGAGGAAATCGAGCACAGCCCGCTCCGATCTTCCCCCCTGGTGTTGACGGCCCGCCGGGAGGGGCAGCCCTTGTGACGGATGATCTTCGCAAGCTGCAAAGGGCCTTTGAGTTGAGGCAAAGGAGCGACTACCACGAGTTCATTCAGATAACACGGGAACAGGCACAGGAGACGGTGGCACAGGCGGAGACGTTCCTTGAGCACACGCGGCGAGCACTTGTGGACCCGTAGCGGTAAGACAGCAGAACGAAACGCGGATAGAGAGAACAGACGGATAGAACAGGGGTACACAGGCACGCATGAACGAAGGTCTGCATATACACTTGACACCGGTGGAAGAGGTGGCTGTTCGGGCTTCCTCGTTTGATGTGTTGTATGGGCCGGCGGAAAAGATCCCAGCGATCGTCGTGGAGAACTTCCCGGCACTGGGCAAGCTGGCGGCGATGCGGTTTCTCGAGTGGGTCCAGCAGAACCCCGCGGGCGTAATCTCCCTGCCCACCGGCAAGACGCCGGAACACTTCATCAAGTGGGTCCAGCGGGTGCTCCGCGAGTGGGAGACGCCCGAGATCCGGCGCATCCTCGAAGAGGCGGGCGTCGATCCCGCGCAGAAGCCCGACCTGTCCGGCCTGCACTTCGTGCAAATCGACGAGTTCTACCCCATCGACTCCGCGCAGCATAACAGCTTCACCCATTACGTGAAACACTTCTATATCGAGGGCTTCGGACTCGATTCGGCCAAGGCCCTGCTGATCGACGCCGGCCGGATCGGCCTGAGCGCGGGCGAGAAGCTGGCCGACCTCTGGCCGGGCAATCGCGTGGACCTGACCTTGCGCTACCGCCAGGCGACCAACCAGCTCGAAGCCCGCCAGAAGGCCCTGCTGGAGCGGATCGACCAGTGGTGCATGGAGTACGAGCAGCGGATCCGCGCGCTGGGGGGCATCGGGTTCTTTCTCGGCGGCATCGGCCCGGATGGGCACGTCGGGTTCAATATCAAGGGCTCCGACCACCATGCGACGACCCGCCTGTGCCCGACGAACTACGAAACCCAGGCGGCCGCCGCGACGGATCTGGGCGGCATCGAGGTCGCCCGCCAGTGCCTGGTGATCACGATCGGCCTGCGCACGATCACGCGCAACCCCGCTTGCACCGCGATCATCGTGGCCGCCGGCCAGGCCAAGGCGGCCTTGGTCGCCCGGGCGATCCAGTCCGAGCGGCACATCGACGTGCCCGCGACCTGCCTGCAGGAGTTGCCCAACGCGCGATTCTACGTTACCCGAGGCGCGGCGGCCCACCTGATCGAGCGGCAGGTCGTCGTCCTCAAGAGCGCCCCGGCCGTCAGCGATGCCGACGTGGAGAAAGCGTTCGTCGAGCTGGCCCTTCAGCGGCGCCGGCGCCTGCTCGACCTGACGGAGGCCGATTGCCGGAGCCATCCCCTGGTCGCCGTCATCCTGCAGAAGCGCCCCGAGGGATTCGCGGAACTGGCCAACCTGGTCCACGACCGGCTCGTCGCCAAGATCGAGCACGGCCTGCACGTCTGTCGCAACAAGCGGTTCCTGCACACCGAGCCGCACCACGACGACATCATGCTCGGCTACTTCTCCGAGGTCGTCCGCCACTTCCGCCAAGCCACGAACGAGCACCATTTCGTGACGCTCACCAGCGGCTTCACCGCGGTCACGAACCGCTTCATGCGCAGCCAGATCGCCTGCCTGCGCCGCTTTCTCGGCACCGCCCCCTTCCAGGCGCTGCTGGAGCAGGGCTACTTCGCGCAAGGCAACACCTTCGAGCGCAACCGCGACGTGTGGCAGTATCTCGACGGCGTGGCCGCCCAGGACGAGGACGAGAAGGCCGAAGGCTGCGCCCGCCGCATGTTGCGCAACCTGATCGAGCTGCTCGGCAACGACTTTCTGAAGGACATGGACCGCTGCGTCGGCGACCTGGAGGCGTACTTCGTCAAAGCCTATCCCGGCCAGAAAGACCCCGCCCACATCCAGCATCTCAAGGGGATGAGCCGCGAGTGGGAAGCGGAATGCCTCTGGGGCTATTACGGCTGGCAATGCCAGAACGTCCGCCACCTGCGGCTGGGCTTCTACACGGGCGATATCTTCACGAAGGAGCCCACGATGGCCCACGACGTTCCCCCGATCGTGGCGGAGTTGCGGCGGGTCAATCCCGACGTGATGACCGTCGCCTTCGATCCGGAAGCCAGCGGGCCGGACACGCATTACAAGGTCATGCAGGCGCTGGCCGAGGCCCTGCGGGTGCACCTGCGGACCTGCGACAGGCCCAATCTGCGCGTCTGGGGCTACCGCAACGTGTGGTTCCGCTTCGATCCTTCCGAGGCCAGCGTCTTCGTGCCCGTAACCCTGGGGATGTTCTCGGCCATGCACGACGCGTTCATGAACTCCTTCATCACGCAGAAGGACGCCTCCTTTCCCAGCCACGAGCACGACGGCCCCTTCTCGCAACTGGCCCAGCGCATCCAGGTGGAGCAGTATCAGAAGATCAAGCTTTGCCTGGGCCGCGAGTGGTTCTACAACCACGCCAACCCCCTGATCCGCGCCACCC
>VGYL01000689.1 GCA_016872975.1 Planctomycetota bacterium | reverse complement strand
GTGGTCTCGGTGCCCTCCGTGGTTCAAAACCCGATCCTCGCTGTCATCAGGGCTTCCGTCGCTCTCGCGGAGGTATCTGGAAATGGTTTTCAGTTGTTGCGGGTCAGTCGCACGGATTCCAATATCCGTCAAACCATCCCCAGATCCTGTCATGGCGAGCAGCGCCGCGATAAAGCAATCTCCATCTGCGTTCATCCGCGTTCATCTGCGGTTCACCACCAAACCCATTATAGCCGCAAGAAACGAGAGAACACGCAAGAAAGGAAAACATGTGTCACGGACAGCAGTATCGAAAGCCTGACCCCTTCACCTGCCATCCGCAGGAAGAAATTAGGGTGCGTGCATAGTTTCCCTAGTTTCCTCAGCGGAGTATGGAGAGTACGGACTGTTCTGGAAGGCGAAGCCGTGAATCGAGACAGTCCGACGCTGCCACTGGTGCCCGGCTCTTCCAAAAGCATTCCGGGCCCGCAGGGCCTCCCTGGGCTCTTCCGTGCGAAGGGGGCCGACGGGTACGCCAGGAACGGGGCGTTCGGGGGGAGAAAGGACGATGATCCACTCCCTTGAACCGCCTCTTCTCTTTCCGCCCGGCGACGGCGCGACGTCACGGTTGCCGGTCCCGTTCTCCTACGTCTTCCCGCACCTAATAGTATCCGTAGCCACTCGTTATAGTCCATAATAGGTGACTGTCCCCAATATCCTGGAAGCCGCTCGAATTCCTCTTTGGAGTCGATTTGCGGCGCGTCTGCTGTCGCGTCGTGCCATTTCGCCCCCGCTCCGGCCACTTCCTCGTGCCGCAGGTATTCCGCCAGGGCCTCCTGTTCGGCCACCCGGCGGCGCCGATATTGGGCCGCCAGGTTCCGGACAATCGCGTTGAGGTAGGTCAGCGACTCCTCCGGTACCTTGGTTCGCGCCAATTCCACAAAGACCTGCTGGGCCAGATCTTGGGCCTCGTGTTCATCGGTCACACTCGCCAACAACCTGGCCCTGACCCGCGGATAGAACTCCCGGTAAAGTCTGGCCCAGTCCACCGGGGACATGGACCCGTCATAGGACCCGGTCTCCCGCCGCTTTTCTCTTCCGCCCATTTGTTCTTCCTCCCGCCGAACCGCCAGCCCCCCAAATCCAGGCTCATCCGGCTTTAGCGTACTTCCATAATGGAGGCACGCCCGAAGCGGTCGTGCGCAGGAGATTTTCCGCTTTGGGCCAATCGCATGGTAAGGGCAAGTTTCCTCTCCTTGGCAGGCGCTGCCAGCGATCCTGAGATGGCCCCCCTGGATGTCCGCCGACCGACCCAGAAGCGACCACGACCCGCGCCGGGCCGTACCGTGCGGCTCTCCTCTACCATGCTATTGGCCCAAAGCGGAAAATCTCAGGGGTTTGGGGACAGAGTCCCCAAGAGCCATCGAAGTACGCTAAAGCCGGATGAGCCCAAATCCATCTATGCTGGAAGGCCGCGTTCCGTATACAAGGCGATTCTCGCAGCGCAATGTTGATGCGAAAAATGAGAAGAAAAAGGGGGAAGCGTTTCACCACAGAGGCACCGAGATCCCAGAGGAAGAATCTGAGTGCCGTGTACCAAACACCATGGAATTACCACGGCGGTCTGATGCGCGGGCGGTGGGCCGCCACCGCAACCCGGCCACGCCCTACGGCGATTTTTCGCTTGCCATTGCACCGGGACTGGGTTAGACTATAGGTGTCAGATTGTATCGAGCGGTTGCGCCCGCTCGATGGGTAGAAGGGATCGGAGTGTATGATGCACAGTCGTGATGTTCATGTCTATCGGACTGTCTTATCGTAGTCTCCACACCCTGTTTGTCGCAACTTTTGCTGAAGGAGGATTGGTATGTGCAAGAGATTGACGCATCATGTTTCGGCCGTGGTTTTGCTGGGGGTATGTCTTGTGCTCCCGGTGACCCCCGCGGCGGGGGCCAACTTCGCCCTGGATTTCGCCAACGACCGGGTCGATATTCCCTATATCGGGACCGGCGTGAGTTTTGCCGAGATCTCGCTGGAAGCGTGGGTCTACTGGCGGGGACACACCAGCTCGGAGGGGACCTCGGGCATCCTGGAGGGCCGGGGCAGCACGCTGCACTGGCAGATCAACGCGAACAATAACGTCCGAATCCGGCTGGAGGGCCTCGATCAGAACGCCAGCGCCAATGTTCAGCAGAACGAGTGGTTCCATCTCGCGGTCACCTACAGCCGGGCCACGCAGGCCTTGCTGTGCTATAAGAACGGCACCGTATATCACACAGGTTCCGGGAACAGCAACACGGACACCTTCTGGACCTCGGGATTCGCCCAGTTCGGCACCAGCCACCGGGGGGGCGACCGCCGCTGGAATGGGATGATCGATGAGATGTGCATCTGGAACAAGGTCCGCACGCAGGCCCAGATCCAGGACAACATGAAGAACGGGCTTCTCGGGACGGAGGCCGGGCTGATTGCCAACTGGAAACTGAACGAGGGAGAGGGGACGGTCGCCCATGACAGCTCCCCCAACAAGCATCACGGGACGGTTGTCGGGGCGCGGTGGGTGAATCTGGACATTGCCTCCGCCCCCACCCCGGCCGACAAGGCCATCGGCGTCACGATGCCGCTGCTGCAGTGGAAGCCCGCCGCCAAGGCGATCTTCCACAACGTCTACTTCGGCACGACCCCGGACCTGACGGAAGCCAACCTGGTCGCCAAGAACCAGCCTTTCGCCATGTACTTCTACGTTCCGGGACTCCAACCGGGCGTCACCTACTACTGGCGGGTGGACCAGATTGAAGCCGACCTGGTCACCATCCACAAAGGCGACGTCTGGAGCTTCACCGCCGAGCCGCTGACCGCTTTCGCGCCCACGCCGGCCGACGGCGCCGGCAACCTCATGCCGGCCCCGACGCTGAGCTGGCTGCCCGGCAAGGCTGCCATCAAGCACCGCGTCTACTTCAGCGGCAATCAGGCCGAGGTCGAGAGCGGGGCCGCCGCGGCGAACAAGGGCGACCTGACCGACAAGACCTTCAAGCCGGGCGTGCTGCGGGCCTCCACGACCTACTATTGGCGCGTCGATGAGATCAAGGCCGACGGCAGCGTCGAGAAAGGCCCGGTCTGGAGCTTCACCACCCAGGACGGCGTCGCCAAGAAGATCGTCCGGCAGTGGTGGAACGGTATCGGCGGCACGGCCCTCAGCGCCCTGACCGGCAGTCCGAACTTCCCGAACAATCCGACCGGCAGTGAGTTGGTCGATGCCTTCGAGGGTCCGACCAACGTGGCCGACAACTACGGCAGCCGGCTCTACGGCTGGCTGACGCCGCCCGAGACCGCGGACTACACCTTCTGGATGGCCTCGGATGATTTCGGCGAGCTGCGTCTGAGCACCGACGCCGATCCGGCCAACGCCAAGGTGATCGCCAACGTGCCCGGCTGGACCAACTCGCGAGAATGGACCAAGTACCCGGCCCAGAAGTCCGCTCCCATCAAGCTCGAAGCCGGCAAGAAGTACTATATCGAAGTGCTGATGAAAGAAGGCGGCGGCGGGGATAACGTCGCGGTCTCCTGGCAGGGCGGCAAGATTGCGGCCCAGGAAATCATCAGCGCCCAGTACGTGGACACCTTTGCTTTGCCGCCTCTGACGGCCTACAGTCCGAGTCCGGCCAATGGGGCCGTCGATGCCCCGCAGTCGGGCGCCTTGAGCTGGAGTGCCGGCGAGAAGGCCCAGAAGCATGACGTGTACTTCGGCGACGACAAGGCCGCCGTCGCGGCCGCCGACAGCAAGAGCCCGCTGTTCAAGGGCAGCCAGACCGGCACCACGTTCAATGCCGGCGCGCTCGAATGGGGCAAGACCTACTACTGGCGGGTCGATGAGGTCAATCCCGCCGAGGCCGCCAGCCCGTGGAAAGGCTCGGTCTGGAGCTTCACCACCGCCACGTTCCTGTCCGTCGATGACATGGAAAGCTACACGGATGCGGAAGGCAACCGCATCTACGAGATCTGGACCGACGGCTGGACCAACAAGACCGGCTCGACCGTCGGCAACCTGGTGGCGCCCTTTGCCGAGCGGACGATCGTCCACGGCGGCAAGCAGTCGATGCCCCTGGACTACAACAACGCCAAGAGCCCGTTCTACAGCGAGGCCGAGCTGGCGTTCGCCCCGCAGCAGAACTGGACGACCAATGGGGTGACGGACCTGAGCCTGTGGTTCCGCGGCAATCCGGTCCGCTTCGTGGACAAGGGCAACGGCGCCTTCACCATC
>VGYL01000688.1 GCA_016872975.1 Planctomycetota bacterium | reverse complement strand
GCGCTTCTACGGCGAGGTCTTGGGCGTCAACGGCGTGACCCTGTCCATTGGGCCCGGGATCACGAGCCTGGTCGGTCCCAACGGCTCGGGCAAGACGACACTGATGAACCTGATCACCGGCCTGGTCCGGCCGAGCCGGGGGCGGATTCGCGTGCTGGGCGTCGCGCCGTCGCAGCCCGAGAAGCTCTTTCGTTTCGTGGGCTACTCGACACAATTCGACGCTTTCCCCAAGGGCCTGACCGGAGCGCAATTCATCTACTCCTTCCTGCGCCTCTCCGGACAATCTGCGGCGCAGTGCCGGGAGCTGACGGACCGGGCCATCGCACAGGTCGGCCTGGTCGAGGCCGCGGACCGCAAAGTCGCCGCGTACAGCAAGGGGATGCGCCAGCGCATCCGGCTGGCCCAGGCCGTCGCCCACGACCCACGGGTCCTGATCCTCGACGAGCCCCTCAACGGCCTGGACCCCCTGGTCCGGTCCGAGACGATCGCCCTGTTCCAACGCTACGCGGCCGAGGGCCGGCACATCGTCGTCTCCAGCCACGTGCTGCACGAAGTGGATATGATCTCGGACCAGGTGGTCCTGATGAGCGGCGGCTACGTCGTCGCCGAAGGCCGCATCCGGGGCGTGCGCAGCGAGATCCAGAACCAGCGGCCCATGCAGTTCCTGATCCGGTGCTGGCAGCCGAACCGGCTGGCCGCCCGGATCTTCGAGCAGGACCACGTCGTGGAGGCCCGCCTGCTCCCGGAGGGCGAAGGCCTGCTCGTCAAGACCCGCGACGCGGACCGGTTCTGCCGGACCCTCAACCACCTGGCCCTGGACGGCCTCGACATCGAGGGCGTGATTCCGGCCGACGACAACGTTCATTCCGTCTATGAGTACCTCATCGGCGGCCAGGAGGCCACCCCATGATCCGGCTCTGGTGCACCCAAGTCCTGGCGATCGTCCGTCTGGAGATGAAGAAGACCTTCTTCGCCCGGCGCGGCCTGTGGGTCTATCTCCTGGCCTTTGCTCCCCTGGTGCTTTTCGTCAGTCATTCGGTCGCCACCGGACACCGCCGGAGCCAGCTCGAGCAGATGGCCCGGAATCACCCGTTCTCCCGCGCGGCCGCCGGCGACATCCAGACCGGAATGACCCGCGACGAGGTCACGCAGAAGCTGGGCGAGCCCTACTCCCGGTGGGACAGGCCCACCCGCGAGGGGCACCACCGGCGGCACGAGCGGTCTCACTGGCGCTACACGGACGGCCAGAGCGAGTTGCACCTGTTCTTCGAGAACGGCAAGCTGACCGGGACTCACCGCAGCGAGCTGGACACGCTGCCCAAGGTTTCGCGGATCTTTGCCGGCGTCTTCCAGTCCTACTATCTCCGCCTGGCGGTCTTCTTCGGGTGCGTGGGGGTCTTCGTCAACCTGTTCCGGGGCGAGATGCTCGACAAGAGCCTGCACTTCTACCTGCTGGCTCCGGCCCGGCGCGAGGTCCTGCTGGCCGGCAAGTATGCGGCGGGACTCTTGGCCACCGTGGTCATCTTCACGTCCAGCACGGCCCTGCAATGGCTGGCCCTGCTCTGGCAATTCGACTCGGCCGTCGTGTCCGAGTTCCTGGCGTCCACGGGCTGGAGCCAGTTCTCCTCCTACCTGATTGTCACGGCCCTGGCCTGCGTGGGGTACGGCAGCGTCTTTTTGGCCGTCGGGCTGCTCTTTCGCAATCCCATTATCCCCACGGCCATCGTCCTGTTGTGGGAGGGGGTCAACCCCTTCCTGCCTGCCGCCCTCAAGAAGATCAGCATGATCTACTACCTCCAGTCCCTCTGCCCGGTGGACGCGGCGCGGGGCAAGGACGTGCCCGGCCTCGTGCACCTGCTGATCTCCCCCGTCCAGCCCGCCACCAAATCCGTGGCGGTCCTCAGTATCGTGATCCTGACGGGCGTCGTCCTCGTGGTCGCCGCCCTTCTGTCCCGGCGGATGGAGATCAACTACAGCACCGAATGACCGCCCGCCTTCTTCGTCGAGCGAGGACGCTCGCCCTACGAAGAGGGCAAGTCCGCCACCGCACAACGGCCGCACCTGCACCAAGGGTGTGGCCGGAGTATTGTGGCGGTTCATCGTTTGGATCGCGTTTGTCTGTCTTGCAGCCAGCCCACAACCCCTGGCAGCTTCCGCGCACGGGGCCGTGCTCCCGAACGGCGCAGCCTCTTGGTAGGTTGGGCGTCCGCGCCCGACTTTTTTGGCAAGCGAGGACGCTCGCCCTACGAAGAGAGCGAATCCGCCACCGCACACGGGCCGCACCCCCAAGCAGCTTGAGCCCCAGGGCAAGTGCATGTGAGCATGGACTTCCCGTTCGGAGTTCCGCCTTATGAGCTTCGACGAGCAACTTCGGTAATGGCCGCGCGAACCGTTCTCCGCGTAGGTCGTGCGTCCTCGCACGACATCTTCGGCGAGCGGGGACGCTCGCCCTACGAAGAGCGCCCGTGGCCGGGCTCTGATTACCGAACTTGCTCGTCAAAACTCATTAGGCGGGTCTGAGAGTCTCCCGGCGCAGCCGGCTCCATATCCAAACACGAAAGAAGAAAGGAAGGCCGGACTGTCTGACCCGCCTGAAGGCGGAACTCCGAACGCTCGTCACCAAGGTGGTGGGGCACATGCGACGGGTGGCAGCGTCAAGGCCGGTAGGCCTTGGCGATGGTCTTGCGCACGGGCAATTCGCCATCGCCAAGCTCCGAAGACTCCGCTTGACGCTGCCACCCACACAGCAAAACGACTTGGCGATTGCCCTGGCTTGGGCCGTCATATCTCTTGATCGTCCCCGGCGGATGGCGTAGGATGGTGCGGCCGTACGAAACTATCCACAGTGACCTCAGGAAAGGATCGACACGTGGCAAACGACAAGAACAAACCAATGGAGGACCGGGGCACATGCTGCGGTCGAAGAGCGTTTCTCAAGGCGACGGCGGCCTCGGTGGCCCTGCCCTACCTGATCCCGGCGTCGGCAATGGGCAATAGCGGCACGACCGCACCCAGTAACCGGATCGTGATGGCGGGCATCGGCATCGGCAACATGGGGCGGGGCGACCTGGGGGCGTTCCTGGGCCGCGACGATGTCCAGTACGTGGCCGTCTGCGACGTGAAGCGCGAGGCGCGTGACGCCGCCCTCAAGCGCGTGAACGACAAGTACGGCAACCAGGACTGCAAAACCTACAATGACTTCCGCGAGCTCCTGGCCCGGACGGATATCGACGCGGTGCATTGCGCCACGCCGGACCACTGGCACGCGGTCATCGTGATCGAGGCCTGCCGCCATGGCAAGGACGTCTACTGCCAGAAGCCCGAGACCAAGACGCTCCGCGAAGGCAGGCTGATGATCGACGCCGCCTGGCGCTACGGCCGCGTCGTCTCCGGCGGCAGCCAGCGCGTCCTGGAGGACTATCGCAAGATCGTCGACGCCTGCTGGAGCGGCAGCAAGGGCGCCGTCAAGTCGATCAACGTGAACGTCGGGCCCCTGCCGATGGACTGCAACAAGGCCGGGGAACCCATCCCCGACGGCTTCGACTGGGACCTGTGGCTGGGGCCCGCCCCCTGGGCGCCGTACCATCCGCACCGCTGCAGCGGCAGTTACCGGATCGACGGCACCTGCTGGCGGTCGTTCCGCGATTACTCCGGCGGCGGCCTGACCGACTGGGGCGCCCACCATATCGGCGGCGCGACCTTCGCCATCGACGTGCGGGAGTTGGAGCCCGAGGAAGTCATCTTCCACAACGAGAAAGGCCGCAAGTTCGCCACCTGCCGCTATCCCAACGGCAAGCTGCTGCACCACAACTACCCGGGCCGGGGCAACCTGGACGTGGAAGGCACGGACGAGCAGGGCCCGTCGAAGCCGGTGCCGGGCTACGCGGGAACCGGCGGCATCTACGGCGACTTCATCGACTGCGTCAAGACGCGCAACAAGCCCTTCCGGGACATCGAGCTGGCGGTCCACACCGCTGCCGTGTGCCACCTGTTCCTCATCGCCTACGACTTGGAACGGTCGCTGAAATGGGATACGGCCAAACAGCAGTTCGTCAACGACGACGAAGCCAATCGCCTGGTCGATGTGGCGCGACGAGAGCCCTGGGTGATCTAAGTGATCGCGCAAAAATAATCTGAACAAATTATTGTTGATCGATGTGAAAGATTGTGGATAATACGTGCATGCAGGATGCACAGACTGTCGCACGGATTCAAAGCAAGTACCGGTCGTTGGAGCTGG
>VGYL01000687.1 GCA_016872975.1 Planctomycetota bacterium | reverse complement strand
GGATGCTCTGCGTGGTCAACGCGCGGCGTACGAAGGCCAGGACGATGACGATCCGCGTAAACGAGGTCATCATCACCAGCAGGCTGGGCAGCAGGGCCAGTGCCGCGAAGATGATCGCGAGCTTGACCGGCGTGGACCAGTCCTTGCCCTCCGTCGGCTGCGCCGTGGCCTTCTCCAGCACAGTCATCAACTCGCCCAGCGTCGGGACCGAGCCCTCGATATTCCCTTTCCCGCCGGGGATTCCGGCGTTCCCCGGGGCCGGCGCTGGCCGGCTGAGCCCGGGCATTGGCGGCATCGTCGGCGGCGGCAGGGGACCCCCGACCTGCCCGAAGGCCGCGGAAGACCAGAGAACAACCGCCAAGAGAATCCGGCATCCGAATTTCTTCTGCGTTGGTTTCTTCATGGCTTCCCCGCCTCCTGGGGCTCGGTGCCGGGGACGTCGAGCCAGGTCTCGTGCAGTGCCGCCAGTATCGTGACGTTTTCGCTCGTGCTGGCAATGAGCAGCCGCTGGCCGCCGACCTCCAGCAGGTGCAGCGCCTTGCGCGGCCCGAGATAGGCGGTTTCGAGAATGTGGATCTCCTTGCCGGGCGCGTGGGCCATGCGGGGCAGCACCCGCTTGGACAGAACCAGGGCCGCGGCGCCCAACGCCAACACCACGCCGACGGAGAGCATCATCTTGAAAAAGAGCTCGCCCCGGCCCAGGTCCAGGCCCACCGCCGAATCGGCAAACGGCGGCGGGGCCGACGAAGGCAACTCCCTGGGGCTCGGTTCGGCGGTCGTCGCCCCTGACTGGCCGCCGCGTGAGGCGAGGGTCATCCAGCCGCCGCCGACGGCCAGCAGCAGGCACAGCGCAACCATCCTTCCGGGGTGGCGTCCTTCCTTTTTCCCGTGGCGACTCATGCGCGAGACGGTGCAAACCGCGTGCCGGGGAAATTCCAAGCACCAAATTCCAAACAAATTCAAAACTCCAGTCAAAATCCAAGACGGGCAGCGCGCCGGCCGGAGGCCGCACATTCAAAATCCGAATTGCGACACCGCGAACGCGGGGAGATCAATCCGAATCAAGTTCGAAATCCGAAATTCGAATGATCAAAACCACGGACCGGGCTCTGCCCGCTTTGGATTTTCTTCCGTTTTCATCATTGGGATTTGTTTCGGATTTCGGATTTCGTGCTTCGAATTTCCGCGTGCGCGGTGGCGGAAGAATGACCGGCGCGTCGAAAAAGTTGGCGCCGCCCGGCGCGGCTTGTCGCGTGGCAGGGGAGTCAGGGGTCGCGTCGGGCGACGGCGAGGAGGATTTGGGATTGGCCCGGGGCCAGGTGGTCCTGTCCGGCCCAGGCGCCGCCGGGCCCGGCGCCCCACCAGAAGACCCGCCAGGGGTCCGGACCGTCCGCTCGGGCTTCGCCGGGCGGGGCCCAGAGGGATTGGCGTAGGCAGTCGGCGACGGCCCAGGCCCGTTGGGCGGTGAGATGCCAGGTGCCCGCGTCGGTCGCCTCGGGGCCCGCCACCGCGACCACGTACAGTACCGTGGTCGCCGGATCGTGGCTCTGCTGCAGGTCCATGCCAAAGCGCGACAACCACTGGCGGCCGGCCGCCTCGAGCGTCGTTTCGCCCGGCGCGAATCGGACATTCGCAATCGAAAAATTCACGCGGTCCGCCGCCAGGGGCGACGCCCGGGTCTCCAGGGAACGCTGCAGGAGGTCGAACAACTGGCGGGTTCGTTGCTCCTGCGCATCGCGGGTCACGCCTTCACACTGTTGCGGCTGCTCGACCAGATGGCGGATCGAGGCGTGCTCGAAGAGGGTTGCGTCGCGAAACCCGAATCCTGCCTTGACCGACTGGAGGAAATAGCAGGAGATGCGGTTGCCCTCATCGAAGAGAGTGTCGTCCCGGATGTGGCCCAGGCTCAGCAGGAGCACGAAAAACGTCAATAAATTGGTGGTCATGTCGGTGAACGTCACGATCCACCGCGGGATTTCGATCCTCTCTTCGGGGCCTTTGGTCTTGGGGCTCAACGTGCCACGCTCCCTTCCAGCAGGAGGATCTCCAGTCTTCTGTCCCCGGCCCGATCCCGCCGGGTCGGACTTTGGTCCTCTTCCCACGGCATCGTCGTGTCGGTGGAGATGCCGAAGCGCCGCGGGTCGAGTTTCTGTTCCTGGACGAGGAATTCGAGCACGGCCCAGGCCCGCGCCAGACCGAGGTCGGATCTCGCCGGACGGAGGCCGGAGGCCGGAGGCCGGGGCTGTCCTCTGTCCTGGGTCTCGGGGTCGGGTCCATTCTCGCACACCACGACCTGGCCGGATCGGTCCTTCAAGAAGGCGGCCAGGACGGACAGCAGATACCGCCCCTCGGCCGACAGGGCCGTGCCCCGGCCCAGGAAGACCTTGCGGGAGGCGATCCGCAGCAGCTTGTGACGGTCGTAGTCGGCGGCGGAAAGGTCGTCTGGCAGCACCCCCGTTTCCCGGAGCGAAGCCGCCGTCTGGGCCGGCTTGTCACTGCCGTATTCGGGTTGCGCTTGGAGTTGAATCTGATGCTGGGGCAGGACCGAACTGTGGTCCTGCCCACCCCCGGTCTTCGGGGTCTGCTCCGAGATCGCACCGAACGTGGCGCGAATCGCGGCGCCAAAGACCAGAATGGCCTGGCGCCGATCGTCGCTGAAGCAGGAGAAGGTCACCAGCAAAACGAAGAAGGTCAGCAGGAGATTCATGCAATCGCTGAAGGTGACCATCCACGCGGGAGCGGAGGCCTCGTCGGACGGCACATCTTGCTTGAATCTTGCCACAGGACACCCAGGCTTTCTTGCGGGTGTGGTTCGTGACCCGTGACCGGTGAGGCGGGCCACGGGTCACGGACCACGATCCCTAGATTCGTTTGTTCTGCGAGAGGAAGACCTGCAGCTTCTCGCGGACGGCGGTGGGATTGTCCCCCTTGGCGATCGCGCAGATCCCCTCGACGATCATCTCCCGGGCCGTGGTCTCCGCCTTGGAATAGAGGCCGAGCTTGCCTGCCAGGGGCAGGAAGACCAGGTTGGCCAGCAGCGCCCCATAAAACGTCGTGATCAGGGCCACGGCCATACCCGCGCCGATCTGATCGGGCGAGGACAGGTTGCGGAGCATCTGGACCAGCCCGATCAGGGTGCCGATCATCCCGAAGGCCGGGGCCGCGGCCCCCATGTATTCCAGAATCTTCTTGCCCACCGCATGGCGGTCCTGCAGGTACTGGATATCCAGCGAGAGGAAGTCCCGGATCTCCTCCGGGTTCTGCCCGTCGACGATCAACTGCAGGCCCCGGGCAAAGAACGCGTCGGACAGCCGGCCGATCTCCTGTTCCAGGGCCAGGGCGCCGTCCCGGCGGTTGATCGTGGCGTATTCGACCATTTTCTTGATCAACTCGACCGGCGTCGGAATCCTGGTGACGAACGTTTTCTTGACGACGGAGAAGATGCCGAGGAACTGGGGCAGGGAGAAGTGAATGAGCGTGGAGGCGAGCATGCCGCCGACCGTAATCGCCATCGAAGGAATATCCCAGAAGATGGTCACGCTGCCGCCGAGCAGGATGGCCCACATGATGACGAGAAACCCGAAGGCGATGCCCAGGATGGTTGCGATGTCCATGGTTGTCAGTTCCCGGTTCCCAGTTCTCAGTTCTCAGTCCCCTGCCACCTGGGAACTGTCAACTGACAACGGTCAACTCTCCTGTCTCATTTCTTCTCGACTACCTGCTTGAGCCTCTGGCTCAACGCGGCCGCCAGGGCGGGTTCGGTGGCGGCCATCTCCGCCAGGACCTTGGCCTTGGTCCGCTCCTGCATGAAGCGCAGGATCTTGACGGCGTCGTCGGCGTTCGCGGTGCGGGCCACGCCGCCGGCGGTCTGTCCCTGGGCCATGGTGCGGAGGATTTCCGCGGCCCGGACCTCGTCCATGCGGTCGTAGGCCGCCGCAATGGCGATCAGACTGGCCTTTTCCCCTTGCTCGATCTCGATCCGCGTCTTTCGCAGCGCCTCGTGTTCCGCCTTGAGGCCCGCGACGCTCGCGGCCAGATCCACCCGCAGATTATTGAGGGTTTCGATATCCTGCTTCAGCGTGTGTTGGGCGCTGTGCAGGCGTTCCTTGTCCTTCTCCAGCTCCTGGAGCTTCCGGTCGTACTCCTGGATTCGCTCGCGGATCTCGTAGATGAGCTCTTTGAGCTGTTGCTCGGTCAGGGCACGGGTCGCCGCGCCCTGACCGGCGGCCGCGGGCGTCGGCGCCAGAAGGGCCGGGGGAA
>VGYL01000686.1 GCA_016872975.1 Planctomycetota bacterium | reverse complement strand
GGGCGTTGATCTTCGTCACCGTATGCTCGAATCTGTTTGTCTCGCTGCTGCGAAACTACATACCGCATCGGATCCGGATGATCGTGGAAGTGGCCATCATCGCCACCTTCGTGATTCTCTTCGACCAGTTTCTCAAAGCCTTCTACTGGCCCATGTCGAAACAACTCGGCCCCTACGTCGGCCTGATCATCACCAACTGCATCGTCATGGGCCGCGCCGAGGCCTTTGCCCTGCAGAATCGGCCCGCGCTGTCGATGGTCGACGGCTTCGCCAATGGGCTCGGCTATGCGGTCGCCCTGGTGGCCATCGGTTTCTTCCGCGAGCTGCTCGGCACCGGCCGGGTGCTCGGGTACACGCTCCTGGCCGAGCCGTGGTATACGCCGAACCAGCTCATGATCCTGGCGCCGGGAGCGTTCTTCATGCTCGGGATCATCATCGCGGTCTTCAACACGCTGAAACAACCGCCGGCCAAGGAGGCGAAGAAATGAACGACACGTCCACGTGGGTGATTCTTTTCGCCGCCATCTTCACGAACAATATCCTCCTGGCCAACTTCCTGGGGATGTGCTCGTTCATCGCCTGCTCCAACCGGATCGGGACCTCGCTCGGCCTGGGCACCGCCGTGACCTTCGTCATGGTAACGACTACCATCATCAATTACGCCGTCTACCACTACGTACTGATCCCCTGGGGGCTGGAGCATCTGACGTTCATCGTGTTCATCGCGGTCATTGCCGCCTTCGTCCAGTTCGTGGAGATGTTCGTCGAGCGCTTCAGTCTCAAGCTCTACTTTGCCCTGGGCATCTTTCTGCCCCTGATCACGGTGAACTGCGCGATCCTCGGGGCCTCCCTGTTCATGGTGATCCGCCGGTACACGTTCTTCCAGACCGTCGGGTTCGGCCTGGGCGCGGGCCTGGGATGGACCGTGGCGATCCTCCTGATGGCGGGCCTGCGGCAGAAGATGCGCTACAGCCATGTCCCGGAGCCGTTCCAGGGGGTCCCCATCGCGATGATCGTGACCGGGGTCCTCGCCATGGTGTTCATGGGCTTTGCCGGCATGGTCTCGATTACGTGAGGAAGTTCGGTGTTTGATGGTTGATGGTTGATTGGGAAGAGACGCCTCTTACTTCAAACATCAACCATCAACCATCAAACTTGACTTAGGAGAGTCCGATGGTTTTTGTGTTGTCCGTGGTCTGCTTCACCGGCCTGACCATGTCGCTGGCGACCCTGCTGGTGATCGCCGCACGCGTCCTGGTGAATTATGGAACCTGCCAGCTCGACATCAATGCCGGGGAAAAGCCCCTGGAGGTCCAGGGCGGCCAGACGCTGCTCGCGGCCCTGTATGCCAACGAGATCTTCATCCCGTCCGCCTGCGGCGGCAAAGGCTCTTGCGGCCACTGCAAGATCACCGTCACCGCCGGCGGCGGACCCGTGCTGCCGACCGAGCTGTCCTATCTGACCCGCGGGGAGATTCGCTCCCATGTGCGTCTGGCCTGCCAGGTCAAGATCCGCGAGAACATCTTCGTCAAGATCCCGTCGGACCTGCTGAACGTCCGCATGTTCGACGCCACCATCGAGAGTGCCACCCCGTTGACGCATGACATCAAGGGGATTCGGATGCGGCTCGATACGCCCGCCGAGATCGTGCAGCGGCCGGGGCAGTACGTGCAAGTCCAGGCGCCGTCGCCGGACGGGCCGGTCTTTCGCGCCTATTCGATCAGCTCGCCGGCCTACGACCGCAACGCGGTCGAGCTGGTGGTCCGCCTCGTGCCCGGCGGCCTCGGGTCTACCTATCTGCACACGATTCGTCCGGGAGACCGGGTCAATTTCACAGGACCCTACGGCGAGTTCCATCTCAACGAAGATCCGGCCGTGGAGATCGTCTGCGTCGGCGGCGGCTGCGGCATGGCCCCCATGCGCAACATCATCTACACCCTCTACGACCGCTGGCCCGAGCGCACCTGCTGGCTGTTCTTCGGGTGCCGCACGAAGCAGGACGTGTTCTACCTCGAGCAGTTCCAGGACCTGGCCCAGACGCATCCCCACCTTCATGTAATCTACGCGCTTTCCGAGCAGGACGGCGAGAACTGGAGCGGCGAGACCGGGTTCATTCATCTGTCCGTGGACAAGTACCTGGAGTCCGGCGTGGCGCGGCAGGCATTCCTCTGCGGACCGCCCCCGATGATCGACGCGGTCACCCAGGTGCTCACCGCCAAGGGCCTGCGCCCGGAAGACATCTTCTACGACAAGTTCTGATTTTGCTTGACGTTCCTGGTCACAAAGCTATACTGGCCTTATATCAGATAGAATCAGTCCTACATAAGCAGTCCTGGTGCACGGTTTCGAGATAGCCCCTGATGCGTGCCTCCGGCGAATATGAAGATGGGTGGCAATTGCGAATGGAAGACGAGGCGGCCGGATGGGACGGCACCCCCGGTGGGCCCGGGATTTGTGCGGGGCGGACCTGGCGTCCGCGGCCGATGTGGTCAAGACCTACCTGGATCGTGGGGCGCAGGCGGTGCCGCCCGCCCGACATAGGACGGATGTAATGGAGAAGATATGAAGCCGCATGGCCCGCGCAACCGAACCTGGTCGTCAACAGTCGGGCGATATGTCTCCCTGCGCGCGGCGGTTCAAGGGTTTTTCCTCGCTTTGACCCTGTGGATCGGCGCACAGTTCACGCTGTTCGCGCGACAGTTGGAGCACGGCGTCGAGCTCACGGTCCGCCGGCCTCCCGGGGTCGAGGCCTTTCTTCCGATCAGCTCCCTCACGAGCCTGCGCTATTGGCTGCTGACCGGGGTATTCACTCGGATTCACCCCTCCGGGCTGGTGCTGCTGCTGATCATCTGCGGTCTGTCGCTGCTTCTCAAACGGGGATTCTGCAGTTGGGTGTGTCCCTTTGGCCTGCTGGGCGACTCCCTGGAGACGGCCCACCGGCTTCTGTTCCGACGCCGGCTCTCGTTGCCGCGCTTCCTGGACTATCCGTTACGGAGCCTGAAGTATCTGCTGCTGCTGCTGTTCTTCGTCCGGGCCATCTTCGTCCAGATGGACGTCTTCCAACTCGAACGGTTCATCGAGAGTCCCTACAATCGGGTGGCGGATCTCATGATGCTTCGGTTCTTCTCCCCGCCTTCGCCCACGACCGTGGTCGTTCTGGCTGTGTTGGCCGGTCTGACGTTTGTCATCCCGTTCTTCTGGTGCCGTTATCTATGTCCCTACGGGGCGCTGCTGGGCGCGCTCAGCGTTCTGAGTCCTTTCAAGATTCGGCGCCGGACGGACACGTGCACCGCCTGCGAGAAATGCACGACGGCCTGTCCGGCGCGGATCGCAGTCCATCGGGCCCGGACCGTGCGCAGCGACGAGTGTCATGCGTGTCTGCGCTGTGTGGATGCCTGTCCCGTCGACCGGACGCTGGCCCTGTCGGCGTTCGATGAGAGAGTGTCCCTGTCCAAACCTCGCTACGCGGCGGCCGTGGTCCTGGTCTTTCTGCTCGGTACCTCGGCGGCGCGGGTCTCAGGGTACTGGCACAACGCGATCTCGGAACGGGAGTATCGCCTCCATGTCGCACAGATCCGGCATCCGGCCTACCGGCATACTCGCGGGACTGTACCGGACTACGACTTGGAAGAACTGGGCGTCCATGAGGCGGCGGGCGCGAGTTGTCCGCGGCCGGGGCAGGAGCTTCGTCACACGGAGGACTGACAATCCGTCGGGCTTGTGACCGTTCGACGGCATGGAAAGCCTGCCGGGGCGGTCCCGCATCTCTGGGGAATGGTATATGACAGCCGCCAAGGGCGGGCTCGCCAGCGATGGGCATAAGGCCCCATCTCCTTCAGTGGGATCGGCTTGCAGAGAAGGGGCTTGCGGTGAAGACCTTCGCTTGTGAGTCCGTCTGACACCGCCGCTTGCCGATCGAAGGACGGAGTGGTCGTTTCGGAAGACGTCGGTGGACGTCCGCCCGGCCTCATGCACGCTCCGGTGAGGTGGCCCGGCGGGCCTCCAGCCGGCGCTGCAGGTGTCGCACCTGCCGGTCGATTGCGAGCAGGTAGCTCAGCAGGCACACCCACACGACACAGGATCCCAACACCAGGTAGAACATGTCCTCGTCCCTTTCATGGTCGACGGAAGATTAGGTCGTACCTCATGATGTTGGCAGAGAATAGTCGAAGAATTGGGCTTCCAGGGGCCTTTTTGCCGATCTGTTATGTGTCTGATAACCGATTTGGGCAAGGAGGCCGAAAATGGGCAACGCACGATCA
>VGYL01000685.1 GCA_016872975.1 Planctomycetota bacterium | reverse complement strand
CAATTCGAGATCACACTCGATGGATCGCCTCACGTTGCTCGAAGGCGTCTTGATCGCGCGGGAAGTCGAGAAAATCGTCGGAGAATCGGTCCAGGCTGTCGCGGAACGGGCCCCACGGGTCTTCACGCTTCGGCAGGAGCATGACGATCCCGTCGATCCTTTTTAGGTAGACTTCATCGCCGGGCAAGGCGTATTCCTTCGGCAGCCGCACGGCTTGGCCCCGCCGGGTTTTGAACAACTTGGCAGTATCCATACGAACTCCTCATGCAATATGGACGAGAGTATATACCAACAAGGCGCGCGATCAAGGCTCTTCTTGCCGTGCTCGCTGGCGGACTCCAGGGAACCAGGCGCAGCCCCAACGCACCCCGGCCCTGACATTTGTGAGAGCCGATCTTGCAGAGGGTGAACTACACCAGTTCGGCCCGTGCCACCATAATGACCTTGCCGCCGACCTGCACGTCGATTCTGCCGTCGTGCTCTTTGGCTCGCAAGTAGATGAGCGAGGGCCGGCCGATCTCATAGCCCTGCTCGACGCGGATGTCGATCTTGTCGGTGCCGAAATAGCGATGCTGGACCAGATAGGCCGCGAAGCAACTGTTGGCGCTGCCGGTGGCGGGGTCCTCGGCAACGCCGTAGTAGTCGGCGAACATCCGCGCGTGGATGTGGTGGGCGGGATCGATCGTCTCGCGACAGAAGACGAAGACCATCTTGGCCGGGCGATCTTTGACCCAGTCGAGCCACCGGTCTTTGACCACTCCCGCCCGCCGGACCGCCTCCAGACTCCGCAGGGGCAGCAGCACAAAAGGCAAGCCCGTGGACACCGACTGGATGGGGAAGTCGCTGTCGATGTCGCCGGCATCCACCGTCAGCAGCTTCGAGAGGTCGTGCGGCTGAAAGATCTCCGCAAAGACCGCCTCCTTGGGTGTCATCCAGACGATGTCTCCGCCATCGGCCTGTGGCTCGAACGTCACCGGGATCTGCCCGATTTGGAGATTGAGATTCACTCGCGGGACGGGCCGGCGGAGGATCTCGTGCCGGATAACGTACGCGGTTCCGAGCGTCGGATGGCCCGCAAAAGGCACCTCGGCGATCGGGGTGAAGATCCGCACGTCATAGCCCCCCTCGCGCTCGGCGTCCGACAGGATGAACGTCGTCTCCGAAAAGCCCATCTCCTTGGCCAGCTTCTGCATCGTCCCGCCGGACAACTCTCCCGCGTTCCGGAAGACGGCAAGCTGGTTGCCTGCGTATTTCTGTTCCGCGAAGACATCGACAATATGAAATTCTCTGGCGTCCATCCGATCTTGTCCTTTCAATCGAGACCACTCCAAAACGCTGAATGTCATTGCGAGGAGCGCAGCGACGAAGCAATCTCCATCCGACCGACAGATCGTAGATTGCTTCGCTGCGCCTGCGATGACATGCCAGGGTGCGGTCTTGAGGTAGTTTCCTGATCCTGCTCATGCTTTCTGTACCAGCATCTGTTTCATAATAGCACCCAGACGTCGGATTCCCTCTTCGATTCTGTCCTCGGGCGCGTTGGAGAAGTTCAGCCGCAGGTGGTGCAGGCCGCCGTTGTCGAGGAAGAAGGGGGTTCCGGGCACGAACGCCACCTTCTGCGCCGCGGCCCGCTCGAACAGATCGAGGGCCGAGAGTGACGCCGGCAGCGTGGCCCAAAGAAACATGCCGCCCTGCGGCCGGGTGAACGTGACCTCGGGCGGGAAGTGTGATTCGATGGCCTGGACCATGGCGTCCCGCTGCCTCTGATAGGCGGCGGTGATGGTGGCGATATGCTCATCGAGATCATGGTTCATCAAGTATTGGTACAGGATTCGCTGGCACAGGAAGTTTGAGTGCAGATCGCTGGCCTGCTTGGCGATGACGAGCTTGTCCATGATGGGCCGCGGGGCGCAAACCCAGCCCAGCCGCAGTCCCGGGGCGACTATCTTCGAGAACGAGCCCAGCAGTACCGCCTGGCCCTCAAGCCACGTCCGCATCGAGGGGGCCGGCTCCCCGGCAAAACGCAACGGCCCGTACGGATCATCCTCAACCAGGACCGTCTCCGTCCGGCCGAGCGCTTCCGCGAGGCGGCGGCGCGTCGGGGGCGAGTAGGTGATCCCCGAAGGGTTCTGGAAGTTGATCACCGTGTGGAACAGTCGGACGCGACGCGTCCCCAGCAGGTGCTCCAAGTGATCCATGTCCACTCCGTCGTCGAGTAGCGGCACGGTATAAAACTGCGGCTCGTATACAGAGAACGCCTGGAGCGCACCGAGATACGCGGGCTGTTCGACGGCCACGACTTCCGCCCGGTCGATGAACACCTTGCCCACCAGGTCCAGTCCCTGTTGCGATCCATTGGTAATCAGGATCTCGTCCGCGGCCACCGCCAGGCCCATCCTGTCCCGGTAGCGCTGCGCGATGTACTGGCGCAGGGGCAGGTAACCCTCGGTGGGGCCGTATTGCAGCCCGCAATCGTCGGGCCGGCTCAGGACCTCGCTCGCGGCCTGGGCGATCTCCTGCACCGGGAAATAACGGGGATTCGGCAGACCCCCGGCGAAGGATATGACCTCGGGATTCTCCGTCACCTTCAGGATCTCCCGAATGAAAGAACGCGGGACCCGATTCATTCTCTGGGCATACACCATGCTCATAAGACATACCTCCCACATCCTCGCAAAGCCCCTCGCTTTGCTGGTTCCGGTGACAAACAAAAAAGCCTTTCAGGGTCTCGTGCTCCCTGAAAGGCTTTTCGATTTCGAAGAAGATCGTCTGGTCCTTTTAGGGAGCCGCCTCCTTAATCCCGGCTACAATCACCCGCATGGCCCTCGTCGTGGTTGTCTCAGCCGGGAGGGGGGCGCACACCAGCACCGCGGCCACGATGTGGCGGGTCAGGTGCTTCTGCTGGTGTGCCCTAATACGAACCACTGGAAAATTCCGCTCAACTCACAGTCATCTGTAATCCTAAAGAACCGGATCATGTGTGTCAAGCGGGAATTCGGACAAAATGCGAAGATCACGTGAGAAAGGTGAAAATGGCTTTCTTGAAATAATCCGCGCCAGCCTGAAGGTCGGTGATCTCGATGAATTCGTCGGTCTGGTGACACAGCTTGGGGTTGCCGGGGCCGTAGATGACGATGGGGGCCCCGAGGGGCGCCAGGTGCGGAGCGTCGGTCGTGAAAGGGATGGGGTTGGTCAGGTCCACGTCCACGGCCGAGCAGAACGTCTGGACGAACGGGCACTCGGGGTCTGTCTCCATCGCTCCGGCGAACCGCTCGACAGCCGGGCTGGTTTCAAACCGCAGTACGCTGGCCAAGTTGTTTCACTCCGGCAGAACGATGCTGAATCGTACGAACATCCGATCTGTTCTTCTGGACAGGTGGAGATAACCGTGCATTCCACCAGTTGCCGTGGTACGATACCGGTATGAAACCGACGCTGTATCTTGAGACAAGTGTTATTGGCTATTATACAGGCCGTCCCAGCCGTGATCTGATCGTCGCAGGCCGGCAGCAGATCACGCGCGATTGGTGGGAACATGAGCGGCAGAAGTACTCTCTTCATATCTCGGCCCTCGTTCTACAGGAATCTCAACGTGGAGATCCCGAAGCAATTGGGAGACGGGAACAGGCCCTCAAGGGGATTCCGCTGTTGGGGACGATGGGAGAAACGGTGAATCTGGCGGAAGCGCTTGTCAGGAATGGGCCTATTCCGGCGGAATACCCGGAAGACGCTCTCCACATCGCTCTGGCTTCAACAAGTCGCATGAGCTACTTGCTCACGTGGAACTTCCGGCACATCAACAATGCAAGAATGAAATCGGATGTCATGAAAATCGTGGCTCGGTTCGGGTGCGAGTGTCCGGTCATCTGCACCCCTGAGGAGCTTTCGGAGGTTGACTATGAAAGCATCTGATCCCATCCTGGAGGAAATCTGGAAGGCGAGGGATGAGCACGCTCGTCGTTTTGGCTATGATCTGAAGAAGATCTGTGCGGACCTCAGGAGAATTGAGAAGCAGTCTGGACGGCGAGTGGTCACCCGAAGACCCCAGCGACCTTCGAAGACTGCCGGAAGGCGCCCGCTGAACAAGTGAGCGGTTGGTATCAGGTGAGAAATGCGCGGATGGCCCTCTTGAAGTAGTCTGTGCCGGCTTGGAGGTCGGCGATCTCGATGAATTCGTCGGTCTGGTGGCATAGCTTGGGGCTGCCGGGGCCGTAGATCACGATGGGGGCCCCGAGGGGCGCCAGGTGCGGGGCGTCGGTCGTGA
>VGYL01000684.1 GCA_016872975.1 Planctomycetota bacterium | reverse complement strand
GGCCCCCCGAGACAGTACCGGTCCGTCCCAATCGTACGAATATGCCCCATCTTCGCACTCGATTCCACCCCATTGACCCTCCGTCGCTCCAGACGAAGGGGGGATTCCTCTCCTTGAAGGTCCTGTCTCGCACTACTGCCGCCCATCACGAGTAGCAGCCCTTCCGACTAAAGCTCCAAAGCGCCCCCACGACGGCGTCCAACCGAGCTTTTGTGTCGGCGGGGCGACACAAAAACTCTTAATTCTTTCGAGCTTTTGTGTCGGCGGGGCGACACAAAAACTCTTAATTCTTTTTAATTCTTTTTGTTCGCGTGGTTCGCGTATTTCGCGGTTGAGAAGACCGTTGCCCGGCCCTCGTCGCTCGTCTCTCGCAGGTCGTTCGGAATCTGCGTTGCTAACGCGCAACAACTGAAAAGCGTTTCCAGATCATTGTGGTGGCTTGATGCAAGTCCGGACCAAATAAGAAGATAGGAACCACGAATGGCACGAATCACACGAATCGAAGAGGAAAGGCAAGGGGTCAAATTCGTGTGATTGGTGTGATTCGTGGTTCAGAAGCACTTCGGTTCCGGCCGCAGGCCGGGCTGCGTTCATCGGCGTTCATCTGCGGTTGAAAGGCAATTGAAAGTTCTCGGTTGTCGGTTCTCAGTTCCCAGTTGCGGCCTGCGGCCGGGTTTCGTCCTCCCTTGGCGCTCTTCGCGGGCTTGGCGCGAGGACCGTGGTTCCCTCAGCCGGGGCGGCTGGGGCAAGGCGGTGGGCGGAGCCCACCCTACCGGCTGGAGATCAGTTCCCAGTTGGCAGTTCGCAGTTCCCAGTTGCGGCCTGCGGCCTGACGTCCTGGGCCGGGGGCGGCTGAGCTACATGTCTGCTCCAATCTGCGCGAATCGGGAGATTGCCGCGCTTCGCTCGCAATGACATGATCTGCGGCTGTCAGAGGGTTCCCGGTTCTCAGGGCTTCGGTGGGGCGAGCCCCACCCTACGGGTTCCGATCTCTGCGTCTTGGCGTCTCTGCGCGAGTAGCCTTATGGTTGCGGCCGCCGGCCGCGGCGCGTCTTTTTGCGGCGAAGAGGTTCGGATGGGCCGTCCCCTGTCTTCCGTCTGCTCTGTGCCCTCGGTGTCCTCTGTGGCTGAAGAGCAGTTCCCAGTTGACAGTTCGCAGTTCCCAGCCAGATTGCCGCGCTGCACTCGCAATGACATGTTGCGGAAGTAGTTTCAAGTTTGAAGTTTCAAGTGTTAAGATGGGCAAGTCCGTGATCTGGCTTCACACTTCAAACCTTACACTTCACTCTTCACACTTCCAACCTGTCCCGGACCGGATAGACAGCGTCTGCCGACGCCACTACAAGCGCGATCCGGGCAGGGGCGTTCTTGGGCCAGGAAATCAGACCGCCAATCAGACCGCCGAAGATCCGTGTGTCTGGGCCGAAAACCGCGTTTTCAGGGGCGCCAGTGCGGATACCGGCATCAGAGCGCCATGCCATAGTGGTTGGCGGTCTGAATTTTTCGCCCAAAAACGCCGGTCGGCGGAGGCGGATCGATGAACTGCCCCAGCTCTGCAACGTCCTACGCGGCGAGATGAACCTGGTCGGCCGCATGAAGATCCGCAGCGCTCCGGGCCGGGGCAGCGCGTTCGTGATTGCTATCCCCGACGGAACGGGGCCGGTGACCCGTGACCTGTCGCCCGTGCCCCGGGCCACGGAGCACGAGCCCCGGGCCACGCTCCGGGTGCTGCTGGTGGACGATCACCAAGTCATGCGCGAGGGGTCGGCGACCTTGCTGAACGAGCAGGAGGATATCGAAGTGGTCGGCCAGGCCGCCAACGGGCAGGACGCGGTGCGGCTGACCCGGGAGCTTCAGCCGGATGTTGTCGTGATGGACGTGGCCATGCCGGTGATGGCCGGCGACGAGGCGACCCGGCAGATCAAGCAGGCCCAGCCCCGGACGCGGATCGTCGGTCTCTCGATGTTCGACGAGCCCGCCTGCGCCGAGAAGATGCAGCAGGCCGGCGCCGAGTGCCACATGCCCAAGACCGCGCCCTCCGAAGATCTGCTCGCGGCCATCCGGGCCAAATGAGAGGGCGGGGACCCAAGAGCCGCCAGGGGCGGAAGCACCAAATTCCACCGGATCGGTCGGATCCGACCGATCGGACGGATCTTGGAATTTGTTTGAGATTTGGAATTTGGTGCTGGTTGAACCAGGCCCAAGACTCGGCCTTTGCGTCGGCAGTTATGCCAGGCGCCAGGGGCTGCGCAGGGGACGGCCGAGCATACGGTTGGCGGTTTCGTCGTTCGTGAACCGCTCCGCTTGCGGGTCCCAGGCGAGCGTGCGGCCCACCTGAATGGCGATATGGCCGAGCTGGCACAGCGAGGTCGTGCGATGGCCGACCTCCGCGTCCGCCAGTGTTTGCCCCCGGGTCTTGACGGCGTCGATGAAATCCCGCTTCTCGTCCTGGAGCGGCAGGTGGATCTCGTCCGGTTTCAGGGTGGACGTCAGAATCGACTCCGGCTCGGCCTTGATCGTCCGCTTGGTGTAGTCGGCCTCGATCCAGCCTTCGCTGCCCTCGAAGCGGATGTAGGGCCGGCTCGTGCCGTAGAAGAGGTGAACCCCGTTGGCGTACCGGTACCGGAGCTCGAAGCCCAGCAGGACCTCCCAGAGCCCGTCGGTGGGATACCGGCCGGTGCCTTCGACCTCGACCGGCCCGGTGCGCTCGGTGCCGTTGCCCCACTGGGCGATGTCGTTGAGGTGGGTGCCCCAGTTGGTCACCATGCCCTCGCAGTAGTCCCGGACGCGCATCCAGCCGGGGCGGTCGTAGCTCTGGCGCGGGTGTACGCGGTTGACGGTGTACGGCGCGACAGGGGCCGGCCCGAGCCACAGGTCGTAATCGAGCTCTTCCGGCACAGGCATGGTCGGTTCCACAGGGCCGGCGACATCGCCGACCGGCACGCCGGTGCGGATCGTGTGCACCTTGCCGATCCGGCCGTTGAGCACCAGCTCACAGGTCCGCTGGAAGCAGGCGTGCGAGCGGAATTCGCTGTCCGTGCGAAAGACGCGGTTGTACCGCTTGACGGTGTCGCTGAGGATACGGCCTTCGGCGATGCAGAGGGTCAAAGGCTTTTCGCAGGAGATGTCCTTGCCCGCCCTGGCTGCGGCGATTGCCATGGGGATATGCCAGTGGTCCGGCGTGGAGATCATTACCGCGTCGATGTCCGGACGGGCCAGCAGGTCCCGGAAATCCCGATACACCTGGCAGCCCTGAAAGGTCCCCGAGGAGCGGTCTTTGGCGTAATGAGTCTCAACGGCCTTGCGGCCGTTCTCCAGCCGCCAGGCGTCCACCTCGCAGACCGCCACCACCTGGACATCGGGAAAGCTGAAGAAGGTCTTCACGTTGGAATGGTACGCCTGCCGGCCCATGCCGATCATGCCCACCGTGATCCGGTTGCTCGGCGCGTGGGCCCCGAAGACCGAGGACGGGACGATCGTCGGCGCCAGCAACGCCGCACCGGCGGCTGCTCCGAGTGAGTCTCTCAGGAAGGTCCGCCGCGTCACATGATTTGCACGTCCTCGCGTTTGCCGGTCTTCAATCATACCTCAATCTCCTGTTCGGGCCATTCTGCGTGTGCCTATCGCGCGTTCCTGGACAGAACATATTCCCGAGTTTTCAGCACCATTTGCGGGTCTGCCTCGAGCGGCAGGCAGCCGGTGCCGATGCACACATCGGTGTGGCCCTCGGCCAGGGCAACCACCCGATCCACCTCCTGCTTGATCGCGTCGAGATCGTTGGCTGTGATGGGGCGCGGGTCCATGTTGATGCGGACTCTTACCTCGGGATGGGACTTCATCTTGTCCATGAACCCCCGCTGGTTGGTCTCGGCCGGGCAGCAGACGAAGCCGGTCCCGGTCGCGAGCAGCGAGTCCAGAATGGGCAGGGTGTCACCGCCCATGATGCAGGGGACCGGATGGCTCACGAGGCCCGAGACCTGGCCCATGATCGCGCGCAGCGCGGGCAATTCGAGGTCCCGGAAGTTCGCCGGCGAGAGCAAAGGCGGCGCCGCGGCCGACTCGAAAAAGGCGATGCCCAGGCCGTGACGCACGATCTCCCGGCAGAACCGGACTTGTCCCCTCACGAGGGACATCAAGGCTTGGGTGACCATCTCCGGCGCGGTCTGAATCTCGCACAAGATGTTCTCGAACCCCATGAGATTGGTCGCCAAAGAGAACGGCCCGCTCAGGGGCACGCGGACATCGGCATCGGGACACGCCACGGCCACGCGC
>VGYL01000683.1 GCA_016872975.1 Planctomycetota bacterium | reverse complement strand
ATTCGGGAGTAAGATCTCCGGGAGGCCCTCACGTGCCCGGAAAGAAGCGTTCGAGGGAACCGGGCACAGGCGGTCGAGGCCGGAATCAGGAAAGCGAAGCTCGTCCGAGAGCCCCTGTCCGCTGCGAGAGACCTGCTTGCGTGCGCGGAAAGACAAGAGACCGGGAAGAAACCGCAGATTGCGCAGAGAACGACGAGGGCGAGCCCGCGTCCTGCTCTGCGTCTCTGCGCGAGATGTGATTCCTTTTGGTCTTGGGGCATGCGCCGTTCACGCCAGCGTGAGCTGCCGGAGATTGCTCAGGCAGACGGTCCGGCGGCCCCGCTCCCGCGCGAGGCGCAACGCCGGGAGGAAGAACGCCGGAAGTAGCGACATGATGGCAATGACCATGAGCGACTCAATGGGGGTGAAGCCTGCCGGCCTGCCCTGCGGGGCCGCCTCGCGCCGCTCGAACGCATCGATCCAGCTGGCCATCACGACTTCCACTCCGCTGGCATGTCCGTCCTGACGGATTCGCTTGTCCGTCTCTGTCATAATACTCCCAGGAGCGGGAATTGGACAGAAGAGTCGCCTGCGGACGGACCGAATGTCCCGGCGCTCGTTGTCGCGCCGCCGGGGGCAGCGGAAATAATCCCTCATCGAGAATGAATGTGCCGGCCGAAGAAGGAATGGCAATCCGTGGATGGTCCGCCTGCGGCGAACTGGAGAAAATGGCACAGATCGGCAAGTGGGATTGTCCAAGCGCCACACGGCATGGTAAAATACGGGGCTGTCATGGAATGTACGTTGAGGACTTTACAGGTACCGAGTATGACAAAGAGCAGCAACAACGAGCCCTATCGCATCGAGCCGGCGCAGCGGATCACCCGCCTGCCGCCGTATCTGTTCGGGCGTCTCAACGCCCTCAAGCACGCCAAGCGGCAGCAGGGGGCCGACATCATCGACCTGGGCATGGGCAACCCCACCGACAGCGCCCCGCTGAGCGTGATCGAAAAGCTGTGCGAGTCCGCCAAGGACCCGCGCAATCACCGGTACAGCGCCTCCAAGGGGATCAAGAACCTCCGCGGGGAGATGGCCAAGAAATACGCCCGCAAGTGGGGCGTCGAGCTCGATCCGGAGTCGGAAGTTCTCGCCTGCATCGGCTCCAAGGAGGGGTTCAGCCATCTGTGCCTGGCGATGCTGGGGCCGGGCGATACGGCGGTGGTGCCCGATCCGGCGTTTCCCATCCATAACTTCGGCGTCGTCCTGGCCGGGGCGAACGTCATTACCGTCCCGCTCGGCAACGACCAGAAGTTCCTCGACACCATCGCGATGGTCTGCGAGCACCTGTTCCCCAAGCCGAAGCTGCTGATCCTGAACTATCCGCACAATCCGACCGCCATGACGGTCGATCCGGGCTTCTTCGAGCCGGTGGTCGATCTGGCCAGGCACTTCAAGTTCCAGGTGATCCACGATTTCGCCTACGGCGAGACGCTGTTCAACGGCTACCAGGCCCCCAGTTTCCTGGCGACCAAAGGGGCCAAGGACGTTGGCGTCGAGTTCACGACGATGAGCAAGCCCTATAATATGGCCGGTTTTCGCATTGGCTTCGTCGCCGGCAACAGGCAGATGATCGATTACCTGGCGACGATCAAGGGCTACTACGACTACGGCATGTTCCAGGCGATCCAGATCGCCGGCATCATCGCCATGCGGCAATGCGAGGCCGATATCGCCGCCCAGAACCTCAAGTACCAGTCCCGGCGGGATGTCCTGTGCGACGGCCTGGAGCGGATCGGCTGGCAGGTCGAAAGGCCGCGGGCCAGCATGTTCGTCTGGGCCCGGGTCGCCGAGGAGCACCTCAACGGCAAGGGCACGATCGACTACGCGATGGACCTGATCGAGCACGCCGAGGTCGCCCTCGCCCCCGGCGGGGCCTTCGGCGAGAACGGCGAGGGCTACATGCGCATCGCCCTGGTCGAGAACGAGCATCGCTTGCGCCAGGCGGTCCGCAACATCAGCCGCTACAGTCAGCAAAGGCCGATCCGCAAAGCCAAGGCGACCAAGTAGACCCCCTCCGGCAGGTCCACCTCGTCCGTGCCGTCCACAAAGTCCAGTGGACAGGATGGACTTCGTGGACCCGGTGGCCACAAGAGCCGTCCCAGACTTGGCCTGCGCAATGCCGGGAATTAACTGTTGACAGGGCCGGGGCGGATCACTACAGTAACCACTTCGTTTTTCGCACGCTCCTGTACGGGGAGATGTCTGGGTTCCCAATCGCGGCCGCGCGTCTGGGGTCCCTCCCCGCTGAGGGCGAAAGAAGAATCGCAGGATTTTAGGAGAATGGCTCATGGCAACGAAGGTGGGAGTGAATGGTTTCGGTCGCATCGGACGGCTCGTGGTCCGCGCTCTGGCGGGAAAGCCCGATAAGTTCCAGGTGGTGGCAATCAACGATCTGTTCGACGCCGACATGCTGGCATACATGTTCAAGTACGACTCGACCCAGGGCAAATTCCCGGGCACCGTCGAGGTCAAGGGCAGTGCCATCGTGGTCAACGGCAAGGAGATCCCGATCCTCAACGAGAAAGACCCGGCCAAGCTGCCGTGGGGCAAGCTGGGCGTGGATGTCGTGCTGGAGTCCACCGGCAAGTTCACCTCCCGCGCCGCCGACGGCAAAGCGGGTTATGACACGCACCTGGTCGCCGGCGCCAAGCGCGTCCTGCTGTCGGCCCCGGCCAAGGACAAGCCGGATGCCACGATCGTGCTGGGGGTCAACGACAGCGAATTGAAGGCGTCCATGAAGTGCATTTCCAACGCCTCGTGCACCACGAACTCGCTGGCCCCCGCCTGCAAGATCCTGCACGAGAAGATCGGGATCGTCAAGGGTCTGATGACCACCATCCACGCCTACACGAACGACCAGGCGATCCTCGACATGCCGTACAAGGATAAGCGTCGCGGCCGGGCCGCCGCCATCAACATCGTCCCCTCGACCACCGGCGCCGCCAAGGCCCTCGGCGAGGTCGTCCCCGCCCTCAAGGGCAAGATGCACGGCTACGCCATGCGGATTCCGGTGCCCACCGGCTCGGTCACCGACCTGACGTTCCTGGCCGCCAGGAAGACCAGCGCCGAGGAGATCAACGGCGCGATCAAGGCCGCCGCGGCAGGCCCGATGAAGGGGATCATCGAGTACGTGACGGACCCCATCGTCTCTTCGGACATCGTCGGCAATCCGCACAGCTCGATCTTCGATTCCACCAACACGATGGTCCTCGATGGCGACATGGTCAAGGTCACGATGTGGTACGACAACGAGTGGGGCTATTCCTGCCGCAGCATGGACCTGATCGAGCGGATCGCGAAGTTGTAAGGATCTATGATTTATGGTTCTCGATTTATGATTTACGATTGGCGAGAGGCGACAGCCAAATCAAAAATCGTAAATCATAAATCGTAAATTCGAGGGGTGGCTTATGGCCAAGAAGACGGTTGCGGATGTCGACGTCAAGGGCAAGAAGGTCCTGATGCGCGTCGATTTCAACGTGCCGCAGGACGACGAGGGCAGGATCACCAGCGACGACCGGATCGTCAAGGCCCTGCCGACGATCAAGAACGTGCTCGACCGCGGCGGGGCCCTGATCCTGATGAGTCACCTGGGACGCCCGGAAGGGGCGCGGGATGACGCCTATACGCTCCAGCCGGTGGCCCAGAGACTGTCGGAGTTGCTCGGCAAGAAGGTGGTGTTCGCCAACGACTGCGTCGGGCCGGATGCCAAGGCGAAGGCCAAGGCCCTCAAGCCCGGCGATGTCCTGCTCCTGGAGAACCTGCGGTTCTACAAGGAAGAGGTCATCAAGGACAAGGCCGCCAAGGACGACCCGAAGCTCCGCGAAGCCAAGGACAAGTTTGCCAAAGAGCTGGCCGCGATGGCGGATGTCTACGTCGATGACGCCTTCGGGACGGCCCATCGGGACAACGCCTCCATGTACACCGTGCCGGCGGTCATGGAAGGCAAGCCCCGCGTCGCCGGCTTTCTGGTCGAGAAGGAGTTGACGTTCCTCGGCGATACCGTGCGGAACCCGCAACGGCCGTTCGTGGCGATCCTCGGCGGCGCCAAGGTGTCCGACAAGCTGGGCGTCATCGAGAACCTGATTCCCAAGGTCAACCGCATCATTATCGGCGGTGCCATGGCGTATACCTTCCTCAAGGCCCGCGGCAAGGCCGTCGGCAACAGTCGCGTCGAGGACGACTTCATGGACAAGGCCCTCCAGTTGCTGGACCAGGCGACGTCGGTCGGTTGCG
>VGYL01000682.1 GCA_016872975.1 Planctomycetota bacterium | reverse complement strand
CATCGTCAAGGCCTTAGACCTTGGCGATGCCACCCAACTGGTTCTGCCATGGCGACACGTGTAGAACAACGAGGCATCCTGACCATGGTGCTCGGAATCGGGGCTTCCTGCACGTTTCGAGCGGTTCTTCACTTCGTCCCGGCGGTGGGTCCAGCCAGGACTTTGATGCGGGCGTTGCGGATCAGGGCATGCTCGGCGCCGCGGCTGAGCTCCTGGAAGCCGATATGTCCTTTGCGGGGGCGGTCTTTGACGGCGGGGCACGGCTGGCCGTTGTGACGGAAGACCTTCTGGGTCTGCTCGTCGAGGTTCAGATCGTGGATCACCTCGCCGTTGAGCACGACGTGCATCCGTGCGCCCTGGAGTGTTACCACGTAGGAGTTCCATTCAGTCGGCTTGTAGACCTGCTTGCGGGGGGCGATCGCGCGGTAAATGCCGCCCGTGAGCTCCGAGTCCTTGGCGGCGGGGTTATACCGGTAGTCCGCCATTTGCAGCTCCAGGCCGTCGAAGGCGGGGTCCCCGAACAGGGGGGCCCGCAGGGCGCAGCCGCTGTTGCCGGTCGGGCCCAGCTTGAAATCGAATTTCAGGATGAAATCGCCATACTGCTGCTTGCTGAGCAGCCAACTCCCGCGCGGCTCGCCGCCGTGCAGAATGCCGTCCTGGACGACCCAGGTCGTCCTGGAGTCGGCCGGCTTGTTCACGTCGCTCCAACTGCGGACCAGCCAGTCCTGCACCACGCCGTCTTTCGGGAACAGCAGGACGAATCCTTCTTCTTGCATTCCCCTCTGCTCGGCGGCCGATATGACCACGGTCACACCTAGCAAGGCCACCGCCACGGCCAACACCCGCTGAATCGCATGTATTCTCATTTTTCGTCCTCCCGATTACTTGGACCTCTCTGTCATCCCTCATGGAACGAACACGCAGGCCGGCTTCCCTGAGCCCACCTGCGGCCGGCGCGGATATTGTACTGCGTGGACAGGTATACGGCAATCGTCCGCCTGTTGCTTCTACCTGTCAATGGCGGAGGGCACGGCCTGCGCCTATGGATTAGTCTCACTTCGGGTTTTCCGCATGCCCGGGGCCTGCACTACCGTATCTGCTTTGCGTAAAAAGGATTAGAGGGTGGCGCAAAGTCAACGGGAGGTGCAGTATGAAGCCAGAGACTTGGTTTGCACGCATAATTGTCGTCGTGCTTCTGTCAGGAGCGGTGGCTGTTCCGGCGGGACCACAACTGTTTGTAGGCCCGGGAACTGTCGTGCTGGGTCAGACGTGGCTGCCGCAGCTTTACGCGTATGTTCCGGCGGTAGGGATGCCCCATATCTACCTCTATGGGCATGCGCCTCCGAATGGAGGTTGGCACGCGTTGCCTTTCGTGCCGCCTGCGCTGCAACACATCTTTCCGCCGTTTTCCTACCCGGCGCCGTGGTCCTATTATGTTCCCCAACCTTTCACGTACGACTTCCGGGTGTATGGTTACGGCCATCCGCCCCATGTCTATCTGCCCGGAGTGCACCCCCATCGCTATGCCCCTGTGTACTCTGGTTGGAGGTATGACAGATGGGGCGTCTACCGGCCGTTGCTTCTGCGTGTGTACCTCAACCGCCAGATCAGAAGCCCGCTGAGGGTCCGCGATATCGTGCCCGGCGTGCCCGAACTCGGCGGTTATATGAGCCGGCCCAGGGTATTCCTTCCGGATGCCGCTGGGCGTACAATGCCTGCATTGGCAAGGATGTCTCGAATGGCAGGAGAGCCCGATGCAGATACCGTTGTCGCGACCGGATGTCATGGAGTGGGAAATCGAGCGGGTGGTCGAGGTGCTGCGCAGCCCGGACCTGGCGCTGGGGCCGGCGCTGGGGCGCTTTGAGGAGGCCTTCGCCGCCTACTTGGGCCGTCGACGGGCGGTGGCGGTCAACAGCGGCACCAGCGGGCTATTTCTGAGCCTGCTGGCGCTGGGTATTGGGCCGGGGGATGAAGTCATCACGACGCCGTTCACGTTCATCGCCTCTGCGACTTCCATCATGATGACCGGCGCCCGGCCGGTCTTTGTCGATATCGACCCGGTCAGCCTGAACCTCGATCCGAAGGGAATCGAGGCCGCCGTTACCGGCCGGACCAAGGCGGTTCTGCCGGTCGAGATCTTCGGGAACCCCGCCGGCCTTGACCGGGTGTGCAAAGCGGCAGAACGGCACGGCTTGACGGTGGTGGAGGATAGCTGCGAGGCCCTGGGATCGACCCTCTACAGCCAGAAGGCCGGGACCTTTGGCGCCATGAGCGTGTTCGGGTTTTATCCGAACAAGCAGATCACGACCGGCGAGGGCGGAATGGTGGTAACGGACCGCGACGATTTGGCGGACTGTTGCCTCTCGCTACGCAACCAGGGCCGGCGGACGCAAGGCGGTTGGCTGGCGCATGAGCGGCTGGGCTACAACTTCCGGCTGAGCGACATCAACTGTGCCCTGGGGCTCGCCCAATTGTCCCGGATCGAGGAGATCAAGTCGAAGCGACGCCAGGTGGCCGCATGGTACCGGGAACTGCTGGCCGGGGAAGGCCGGCTCATCGTGCCGGACGATGGGGAGGGATGCGAGACGAGTTGGTTCGTCTTCGTGGTCCGGCTGACCGAGCCGTACGGACGCCTGCAGCGGGACCGCATCCTGCAGGAGATGAGCCAGCAGGGCATTGGAGTGAGCAATTACTTCCCGCCGGTCCATCTGCAGCCCTTCATCGTCCAGCAGTACGGGCACACCGCAGGCGATTTCCCGGTGGCGGAGTCCGTGAGCGGCCGGACCATCGCGCTGCCGTTTTACAATCGCCTGACGGAGGAGGAAGTCGCCCTCGTGTGCGGCGTGCTCCGGGCCGTGCTCGATGCGGTACCCTGTCCTGGATAAAAGGCTCAGCGCAATACTGAAAAACGTGGTCCTGCAACTTGGTCCTGCCGTTTGCATGTCCGCCGTTTTGTCGTAAACTTTCAGTAAGGAACCTCGTAGAAGGACAGGAGGTCCCATCCAGGGTCCGGAAATGCGGCGCCTCGCGTTTGCGGTACCCGCAAGTCCTGCAAAGAAAGGGGAGAACTCCTTACATGGGCTGGAGAAGTAAGTTCGTCTTCTTGCTGATCGTGTATTGTGCGGGCTTTGCTACGGCCATCTATTTCCTGGCCCCGGCGCCCGACCCGCAGCCGGGCCAGACGTTCAACACGGCGCAACTGGTCGCGGCGGTGAAGTCGCAGGAGTTGCTCAAGTCGTTCAATTCCGGCATGCACAAATGCCTCGGCTTCAGCAAAGAGGCGGCTCAGGAAGCGGCCAAATTGCTCCAAGCCAAGCTCCAGGAGACCGTCCAGGCGCAGTCCCAGGAGAGCGGCGACCTTCGCCCGCGGTCCTAATCGGCTCGACGTGGCACCTTCGCATCGACGATCCGGGCGTAGAAACCCCAGGTATACAGGCGGTTGCAGATTCTCACCTTGCCGGCTCTCCCACGAGATCGGGCGATGCCCGTGCGCATGAAGAAGCCGCCAGCGAAGTCTCTGGCGGCTGATAGGGCTCTCCAGAAACGTGTCGTCGCTATTCCACTTCGCGAGGCAGACCATAGGGGCCGTGGACCACGCAGGAGGCGGTGTCGCCGCGCTGGCGGAACTGCACGATCATCTGCTGCCGGACCTTCTTGCCGTTCTTGAGTCGCAGGGTGGTCGGCACGGCGGCGATGGGGCCGAGGGGGGATTGCCCCGTCCTGCCGACCGGGCCGATCTCCAGGATCTCCACGATACGATCATCCTTGTCCGGCTTGAAGATGATTCTGCGCAGGAACTCGTCGCCCCAGTTGCGGCACAGGGGACTGAGGCTCTTGAGCCTGTCGATATCCTGGCCGATGACCGCCTGATAGAGCGTCTGGACGATCTTCCGGGCCGCTTCCTGCTGTGTCAGGCCTTCGGTCGAGATCCCGTCCCTGGGATCGCTCAGGATGCCCACGGTCGCCTCAGGGATCTGCAACGGTTTCTCGACATACTTCGCGTCGTTCGGAACGGGAACGCTGAAGATATCGTCCGGCAGGTCCTGGTAGTAGATGATCTTGAAGGCGTCGAAGATCGGCGGGCCGTCACGGTAGAGGTTCTGCCATTGCTTCATGGCCACCGGCAACTTGCTGACCTTGTCGAACTCGATCGTATAGGAATTTGCTTTTGTGGATAAGGGGTGGATTACTCGGCTGATGGACTGGGTATCAGAAAGGATTCAGCCTCGGGTTGGTGCGTCCGGGTGGCCCAAAGAGTGTTGGGTGGGGGTCTCTG
>VGYL01000681.1 GCA_016872975.1 Planctomycetota bacterium | reverse complement strand
CGTCAAGGCGGGCGCAACGTCTATATTGAGTGGAGCAGGGATACGATTGTCTGTGGTGGCAACGAGTGGCGGCAAATAATCCTTGCATTCCGCTCTCTCAGTGCTGACAATAGGGCAAGATCGCGGCCGAGGCCGCATCAGAGGGTATTGCTATGAAGATACAACATATGCTGCTTGTCGTGGGCGTGGTGGTTCTCGCCTTGCTGCTGGCTATTTTCCTCCCGCGTTCGCCGGAGCCTCAGGATGTGGCGGCGACGTCGCATTCCGCAGCCCCGGCCCAGCCGCCGCAACCGGAGGTCGTGCGCCGGACGGACGCCGAGCAAAGGGAAGAAACGCCGGTCGCGGCGGCCTCGGCGGGGCAGGCTCCGCGCGAGGAAGCCCCTGCCAAGCCGGCGATCGTCGTCCGGACCGATGTCCGCCGGCAGTCCAGCCGCGAGGTGTCGATCGGACTGGTCCTGGCGAGCTCGGACGGCCGGACTCTTCCTGTGACCAGTGTCGTGCGTACGCAGCAACCACCGCCCGGGTTCCGCATCGTCAACGAAGCCGGGCAGGTTGTCGCACAGGGCAATTTCGCTTATGGCTGAGGTGGCACCTGCCGGTACACGTGGCGTGTACCAAACAATTTCACGGGCAAGTTCCAGGTCCAGGTGGACATCGACCTCGGCGCGGCCGAGGTCAAGCACGCGCGGCCCTGGCACTCCCTGTAACGGCGCACCAAGCCGTAGCGGAGGGGTTGTGCAGTCGTGAGAAAACTGCGCCCGGTCATTTTGTTGGTGTTGATCGTCCTTGGCGGAGGGACATTCTGGCTGCTCTCGGGACGCCAACCCATCGAAGAGGGCCGGTGCTGCCTCGTCCGCAAGAAGGCCCCTCGGGACAGCCAACTGATGGCACCTGCCTTTCAACTGCTCCAACCTTGCGTCGCCAGGCCGGATAGCGTGCGCGACCTTCCTGCTGGTTTTGACCGACCTGCTTATTATGAGATCAAGAGCGGTGACCGACACATCCCGCTCGTCGTGAATCTGTCCGAGACACCCAGCCTGTGCATCGATACGAAGGGCGACGGCGTTCTCTCGCAGGAGCGGTGTTTCGTTGCGACGCGCATCCGTGAGACGAAGGCCAGCAACAGTTCCTGGAGATTCGGGCCGATTTCGCTGGCGCCCCGGGACGCCCCTCCGGGAGCCGACGCGGGATTCTACGTGAACTGCTTTCGCGTGGATCGGCCGGCGTCGCTGACGACCTATCCGGCGTTCGTCAAGGTGGGCCGACTCCGGCTGGACGGCCAAACCTACCGCGTGGCAGTGGTTGATGGCGACTGTGACGGGCGATTTCACTCGATCCTGTCCTTGCCTCTCGATGGAATGTGGCGGTTTCCGGGGTCCGATGTGTTTGCCATCGACCTCAATCGCAACGGGAAGTTTGAAATCTCTCTGCACCTGTCCGGGCGATCGGAGGTCATGCCGCTGGGGCATTTGGTGCGGTTCGAAGACGGCTACTACGCCATTGATATCGCGGCGGATGGAAAGAGCCTGGCTCTCTCCAAGACCGAGCCCCGCTTCGGGACCCTCCTGATAGAACCCAATGACACGACGGTGGAGATGAGAATGTGGTCCGATGCCGCAGATCAGCACCTTGCACGCGCGCAACGGTGGCCGTTGCCTATGGGCAAGTACATGGCAATCTATGCTGTTTTGGAGAAGAAAGATGCCTCGGGAGATGTATGGTCGTTTACTTCCGACGTCTCTTCCGCGTTTGCTCGTTTGGGACCGCTGAATTTCTTTGTAATCGAGCCGGAGCAAACGACGCGGGTTCGCGTCGGCCCACCTCTCGTCGTAACGGCAGACGTGCGGCAGGTCGGGACGGGGACGGTCGAAATCAGCCCTATCATCACCGGCTGTGGTGGAGAGCACTACCAGGCGGATTTCCGACGCAACTGGCGACGCCCATCGGAACGGCTGTTCAAAATCGTGGATGAGAAAGGAACTGTGTTGGTGGCCGACAAATTCCAGTATGGCTGAGGTGGCACCTGCCGGTACTCGTGGCGAGTGCCATCGGGTTTCAAGGGCAAGTTCCAGGTGCAGATCGAGATGGACCTGGGGCCCTTCGAAGTCAGGCATGAAAGGACGTGGCACTCCATCGAGTAGAGACTTCGCAAGTCCAGCGTGTACCGGCGGGTTCAGAGACGACTCTGAAGCCGCCGTTTTTATTGGTGTGATATGGTGACAAGGGAAAGGAGGGAGCAAAGCGACAAGAGTGAAGTAGCGGAGCTCAGGAGTCATTCAACGAACAGGAGAGAGTTGGAGGTACTATCATGAGGACATTGAGCGAGAAGGAGAAAACGGTGTTGGTGATGTCGGTGGTTCTGGCGGTCTTGTGCCCGGCGGTCTACGCCGGACCGCCTCTGCCGACGCACCAGGTGGAAGGCAATAGCGGTGTGTTCATTACACCCGTGGCATACCTGGCCAACCCGGCCGAGCCGAACCGGGTCTTTGGCCTGCCCAGCGTGTCGGGCACCTATGCCCACTTGGCGGAAAAGAACTTCCAGTCGTTCGTGGTGACCGAGAATCTTTGGGGCCGGGTCGAGCTCGGCTATGCGCTGGAGCGGATCGGTCTGGGCGACTGGCCGGGGGAGGTGTTTGCGGCCACCGGGCTGCGGGTTCAGGACCAGGCGTTTCTGCACAACTTCAACGCCCGGGTGATGGCGATCAAGGAAGGGTCGTTGGGCTACGCCTGGATGCCCGCCATCACCCTGGGGGCGCACCTCAAATGGCAGCAGGACCTGGACGCTCTCGACGAGCAACTCGCCGGGACCTGCACGGCGCTTGGTGCCGACCACGACACCGGCATTGAGTTCACCGCCGTGGCGACCAAGATGATCCAGGGGGTGCTGCCGAAACCGCTGATCGTCTCGGCCGGTCTGCGGAACGGCGACGCGATCCAGACGGGGCTGCTGGGCTTTGCCGGCACGCGGCGAACGACGGTCGAAGGGAGTCTCATCTACTTCCTGACCGACAAGCTCCTGATTGCCACGGAGTACCGCCAGAAGCCGGATCTGATGCAGCCGTGCACTGTGAACGGCCGGGATTTGGTCAAGCCGGAGAGCGACTGGTGGGACATCGCGCTGGCGTACATCGTCAATGACCATATCACCGTAGCCGGTGGATATGCCAACTTCGGGAACATTCTGAACAACCGGGAAGACAACGTCTGGGCAATCCAGGTCAAGTACGAGTTCTGAGAGGAAGAGACTATGAAGAGCGTGAATGGGATTGGTTTGAAAGAAGTGCAGGGCGTCTACAGCGGACCGGAAGGGCAACTGTGGGAATTGATCATGGGCGAGCAAATCCATATCGGGGGTTTTGCCTCTTCGATGGACCTCGCGGAGCAGGCGAAGATCGGGGCCGGCATGAAAGGCGTCGATCTATGCTGCTGCAACGGGGCGGGGATGCGGTTTCTCGTGCGCTTCCGCGACGTGGCGGGCATGACCGGCGTGGACGCCACCGAAACGGTTGTCGCGCAGGGGCGGCAGCGCTGCAAACAGGCCGGCTTGGCCGACAAGATTCAGTTCACCCTGGCCGACGTCTGCTGCAGCGATCTCAAGGCCGGCAGCGCGGACTTCGTCTGGGGTGAGGATGCGTGGTGCTATGTCGTGGATAAGAGCAAGTTGATCGCCGAGGCGGCCCGGATCGTCCGGCCGGGCGGGACGATCGCGTTTACCGACTGGGTCGAGGGCGACCGGGGGCTGTCGGCCTCGGAGGCCGAGCGGTTCCTGCGGTTCATGAAGTTCCCGAACGTCCAGACGATCGGTGGCTACCGCGATCTCCTCCAGGCCAATGGCTGCGCGGTGCTCGTGGCCAAGGATACCGGGCGTTTTCCGCCGTATGTGGACCTGTATCTGAACATGCTGGGGATGCAGTTGACATACGATGCCCTGCAGATTATTGGTTTCGACCAGAGCCTGATGAACGCGATGGCGGCGGAGATGGCCTTCATGCAGCAACTGGCCCACGCGGGCAAGATCGCCCAGGGGCTGTTCGTTGCGCGAAAGAAAGGATGAGATGGGCAAGTGCCACGACGATGCGGAGATCAAGATCGCCGCGACCGATCCGTGCCATCCGCCGGCGTGCGGCGCTCCTCGTAGGGCGAGCGTTCCCGCTCGCCAAGACGTGTCGGGCGAGGACGCCCAACCTACGAAGAACGACCCGCTGGCCTGGTTCGAGAACATGATTCCCAATTGCCTCCAGTATGCCACCCAGGCCAAGGCCCAGGGTCGGCGCATCGTCGGGATCATG
>VGYL01000680.1 GCA_016872975.1 Planctomycetota bacterium | reverse complement strand
ATCCAAAAGAAGCTGGGCCAGGACAGGGTCACGTACGTCGAGGGCGTGGCGTTCGACCGTGGCGAGGGCGTCCCGCCTTCGGATCGCGGGCAGGATGCCCGCGACCCCGGTATCGCCAAGGCCGTCGCGGCAGCGGCCGGCGTCGATGTGGTCATCGCCTGTATCGGCGAGCCGCCGTACTGCGAGACGCCCGGCAATATCACCGACCTGACGATGTCCGAGCCGCAATTGAGGCTGGTCAAGGAGCTGGCCAAGACCGGTAAGCCGATCGTGCTGGTTCTCGTGCAGGGCCGGCCCCGCATCATCCGCACCATTGTGGACGACGCCCGGGCGATTCTGATGGCCTACCTGCCCGGCCTGGAAGGGGGCCCGGCGGTCGCCGATGTCCTTTTCGGCGACGCCAACCCGAGCGGCAAGCTGCCATTGACCTATCCGAAGTATCCCGGCGTCTTCACGTGGTACGACCACAAGGTCAGCGAGACCCAGGGCGGCAACAAGTTCGATCCGCAGTGGGAGTTCGGTCACGGCCTGTCCTACACGACCTTCGAGTATCGCGCCCTGCGCGTCGATGCGAGCGAGATCACGCCCAAGGACAAGCTGGTCGTCACCGTCGAAGTCACGAACACCGGCTCCCGCTTGGGCAAGGAGATCGTCCACCTGTACCTCTCCGACGTGGTCGCCTCGATCACGCCGCCGGTGAAAGTGCTCAAACGCTTCGAGAAGGTGGAGCTGCTGGCCAAGGAGATGAAGGTCGTGCGCTTCGAGCTGACCTGGGACGACCTCGCCTTCATCGGCCTGGACCATAAGCCCGTCGTCGAGCCCGGCGAATTCAAGGTCCGGGTCGGCCCGCTGTCCGTCGGTTTCACCGCGGTGGCGACGAAGAAAAGGTGACGCATACCGTTCCCGTGAATGGAAGCAGCCCCTCCAGGTAGCACAGCCGCCCTCGGCTGGGGTAAGGCCGACCTGCGCCCTGTTCCGAGCGGGCCACGTACGGGGGCCAACTCTTGACACTTGACAGAGACGTCAAGTGTCAAGAGTTGACCCCAGAGGTCCCCAAGCTTCGCTTGATGCTCTCACCCCTTCTCACTGGCGTTCTGAAATCTTCCACATAACGCAAAAATATTCGCGAATAATTTTGCGTTACCGCAAAATTGTTCGATAATGAATGCAGCGGCGCACGAGCAGGCTGATAACGTGGAAGGGGACAGGGGGTCTGATCCCATGGATCGTAATCGATATTTGGTCGACAACATCGTTCGCGACGTTTCCGACAAGATGGTCTTCCTGGGCGGGGCTCGCCAGGTGGGCAAGACGACCCTGGCCCGCAATCTGGTCGGACCGGCTTTCCGGGATACGGCCTACCTCAACTGGGACAACCGGGCGGACCGCCGCAGGATTCTGAACATGGAGTACCCGGGGACGGCGGAGCTGATTATCCTGGACGAGATCCACAAGTACCGCAAGTGGAAGACCCTCATCAAGGGCGAATACGACGTGCACAAGGGCGAGCGCAAGTACCTGGTGACCGGCAGCGCCCGGCTGAACCTCTACCGGCGGGGAGGCGATTCGCTTCAGGGACGCTATCACTACTACACGCTCCATCCCTTCTCGCTGGCAGAAGTAGTCGGTCGATCCGCCCCGGCCGAGGTCTTTCAGGAACTGCCCATCGAGAGCGCCGGCCACGCCGACGTCCTGGAGGCCTTGGAACGATTCGGCGGCTTTCCGGAGATCTTCCTGAAGCAGAACGCCCGGGCCCTGCGCCGCTGGCACAACGAGAGGACCGAGCGGCTCTTGCGGGAGGACATTCGCGACCTGCAGGCCATCCGCGACCTGGCCAGCTTCCAACTGCTCGCCGACCTCCTGCCGTCGAAGGTCGGTTCCCTCCTGTCCGTCAACGCCCTGCGCGAAGACCTGGAGGTCAGCCATCGCACGGTCTCCACCTGGCTGGACATCCTGGAGGCCTTCTACTATCAGTTCCGCATCTACCCTTACCGGGAGCGCAAGGTCCGTTCCATTCGTAAGGAGCCCAAGCTCTATCTGGTCGACTGGTCGGAGGTGCCGGACCCCGCCGCGCGCTTCGAGAACCTGCTGGCGTGCCACCTCCTGAAGTATGTCCAGTACCTGTACGAACACGACGGGTATCGGGCGCAGTTGTCGTTCCTGCGGAACGTGGACAAGAAGGAGGTAGACTTTCTGGTCACCGTGGACAATCGGCCCTGGTTCTGCGTGGAGGCCAAGTACCA
This sequence comes from Planctomycetota bacterium, assembly GCA_016872975.1. Lineage (GTDB taxonomy): Bacteria > Planctomycetota > Phycisphaerae > Sedimentisphaerales > Anaerobacaceae > PLanc-01. The sequence goes on along the minus strand of VGYL01000680.1, from coordinate 2,047 downwards.
GGACCAGGCCCTCTCGGACCACCTCCCATACTTCCGGGAGCGTCTGGACATCCCGTATGCCTTCCAGGTGATCCGGACGCCCGGGATCGACGTCATGCGTCGCGGCATCCGCCTGATCTCCGCCGACCGCTTCCTGGCCGCCCTGATCTGAGGGCCGGGCCGGGCAATCGAGCGATCGCAGTGTACGGGGTCAACTCTTGACACTTGACAGAGACGTCACGTGTCAAGAGTTGACCCCGGAGGTTTGGCGACTGAAACGAAAGGCGGTCGGATTCTGGGCAGAGATCACGCAACCGTTTCACGTTTGACGGTTTGTGTACAGCGACTGTCGTTCTCCCGATGCTCAGATTTGGGGGATTCTGAGTGTGGTGTTGCATTGGGGGCAGCGGCAGGTGCGGCCGGCGTAGGCGGCGGGGGCTTTGATTCGTCGGCCGCAGGGGCAGAGGAAGCGGATCACGTCGTCGTGCGCCCTTTTCAGAATGGCGGACCCGTGGGCCGGCTGCGGAGCGGGGCCGAAGAAATCCGTTTGTGGCGGAATCACGACCGGTTGCCGGCAGTGCGGGCAGCGGACGGTCCGGCCGGCGTACTGTCGCGTCACGCGGATCGCGTGGCCGCAACTGCAGGCCGTGCGGATGAAGGCTGGGCTCCCTGGGACCGCCCATCTCCCGATTGGCTCTCGGAACGAAGCCGCTCGGGAGAGCGGCGTTCCCGGTGCGGGGCCCGGCTCGATGGGGTGCAGCGGGATCGGTTCCGGAAACGCGGAAGAGGGCGTGGCCCGCGGAGCGGGGGGCGATTCCGGAGGACTGACGACGGAGGACGGATCTCGGGTGGCGGGGCTGTCCTCTGTTCTCTGTCCTCTGCCTTCTGTTCTCTGTCCTCCGGTCTCCGGCGTTGCGCGCTCTTCGTCCGTCCGGTGCAGGCCGAGCTGTGTGTAGGTCGTGTCCAACGCGTCTTTCTGCCGGCCGTGCCGGCGCTCCTGCCACATCTGGAGCAGCGAACGCTCATAGCGCTCCATCGTGATCCAGCCGTTGCGGCACATGAGAAGGGCGATGGCAAAGCCCGCCCCGAAGCCGCCGAGATGGGCGAAATAGGCGACGCCCGAGCCGCGCGCGCCGAAGGCCCCGACGATGTCCCACAGCAGCCGCAGGAGGATCAACCACAGGCTGCTGACGGCGAACGTGCGGACGTACAGCGGCACGATGAACCAGATCAGGAACAGGCAGGTGATGTCATTCTGATAGTACAGGACCAGGTACATGCCGACGATGCCGTTGATGGCCCCGCTGGCGCCGAGCACCGCGGCGGGCGAGAGCAGCAGATGGGCGATCCCGGCCGCGACGCCGAAGAGGACGTACAGGCCCAGATAGCGGAGGTTGCCGATCTTGGCACAGACCGCGTTGCCGAAGATCCACAGGAACAGCAGGTTGCCCAACAGGTGGAGCAGGCCCGCGTGGAGCCACATGTACCCGAGCAGGCCCCGGAGGCTCCAGCCGCGTAGCATCAGCTTGTCGGTGATGCCGGGCGGCTCCGCGGGCGGGCGCGTCGGAGGCGCGGACGGAGGCTTCGTCGGCGTGGCGGTCCCGGGATTGCCGGGCCGGGTGTCCCGGGCTGCCGTCTCCTGCTGAACCAGATACTCGATGACATCGGCGACCTGCAGGGCAAAGACCGCGACGATGCCGGCCAGGATCAGCCAGTTCATCACCGGCCGGCGGTCCTGCGGGACATCGACTCTCCACGGTAGGAACAGAAACATCGGTCTGGCTCCTCTCGGAACGACATGCCTGCGGCCTGCAACTCCCAATCATCCTATCAGAAATGCCGGCCAAAGTACAGGACCTGCTCCTCCCGCGCAGGGCAATTGCAGGTGGGCGTGGAAGGCAGGAAAAAGGGGACATTCTACTTTTTGTCCCACGCGGCCGCCTGGCGGTGCCTGGCGGAAAAGCAGAATGTCCCCTTTTCTGTCTTCCAATTGGAATCGGCGTCAGAGGTTCAGATTCGCGTAGACGTCGGCCAGGGGGACCTCGGCGTAGGCGATGCTGGTGTCGGC
>VGYL01000679.1 GCA_016872975.1 Planctomycetota bacterium | reverse complement strand
GCTGTTCCTGCTGCTGGTCATCATGCCGAGCAACGTCGTCTACATTTCCATCATCCTCGCCGCCTGGAGGTGCCTGGGATTCGTGTTCATCCCGGCCGGACCGAGTCTGGCCGAAGCCGAAAAAACAGGGACGGTCTCTTACGCCACGGTCCTGCGGCAGAGGCGCTTCTACCTGTACTTCATCCCCTGGCTGGCCTTCGTGCTGGTCAACTACAGCGGCGCGCGGATCATCGGCACCTACTTCGGCGAGTCCCTGTCCTACCTGATGTCGGTCATGGAGTTCTCCGTCGGCGGGCTGTTCTGCTTGGTCGGCGGCTGGGTGATGGACCGCAAGGGCAGGAAGCCGGTGATCATCATCGGGCTGGTGATGCTCGGCCTGGCCTACGCCCTGCTCAGCCTCCTCTCGCCCAACCCGTTCGTGCAGGCGTTCTTCATCGCCGCCGACAGTGTCGCCTTCGGCATCTTCACCGTAGCCTTCGTCTTCACCGTCTGGGGCGACATGGCCGGAACCGCGGGAGGTTCCAAGTACTACGCGTTGGGCAGCGCCGTCGTCCCCTTGGGCGCGCTGGTGCCGCTGGTCATGGCCCCCTGGCTGGTGTCGATCGGCATCAGCAGCGCCTTCACCCTGGCCAGCTTCTTCCTCTTCCTGGCCATCATCCCGCTGTTCTTCGCGCCCGAGCTGCTGCCAGAAAAGGCCATCAAGGACATGGAGATCAAGAAGTACGTCGATGAGGCGAAAAAGGTCGCCCGGCGCCGGCCGTGAACTCACTCTTTGCCGATGTGGTGGGCGACTTTCACCAGGCTCTTTGACAGCGGGTGGTTGGGCTTCTTCAGCACCAGTATCGACGACATCTCCTCGCGGATGACTTCGCAGTCGCAGGGGAGCAGGTCGATCACCGGGAGATTGAACGAGGCCTCGAGCTTGCTGGTCATCCTCTTCCTTTCCGCCTCGTCACGGAGCAGCGATGCGGGGATCTTGTTCATCAGCACCATGGCGTGCTTCTCCAGCATGCCGTAGAGCTCCTTGACCATGATCTGGGCGCCGGAGAGGTCAGAAGAGTCCCACGACGAGACTACCAGCACCATGTCGGCGGCGGCGACGGCGTTGATGCTCGAGTAGCTCAGGCCCGGGTTGGTGTCGATGATGATGTAGTCCATCGCCATCTTTTGGGTCAGGTGCTCGTTGAACATGATCAGGCGGCGCAGCGCTTTCATCTCCCACTTCTTCTCCCTGGTGACGGCCTCGCGGATGGACGCCATCGAGGGGTTCGCCAGCGCCACGTGGAGGCTCCCCTTGCCCTTGACTACCTTGGATAAATCGGCCAGGATGTCCTCGGCCTCACACCTACCGTCGAGGAAGTCGTTTATCCAGAACTTGCGGCCATCAGTGCCGAACACTTTGTCTAGGCTCGGCGCGCGCAGGTCGAAGTCGATGAGGCAGACATTCTTGCCCTCGCTCGCCAGCGCCGCCGCCAAGTTGGTGGCGGTGAAAGTCTTCCCGGTGCCGCCCTTGTAGCTGTGCAGCGTCAGCACCGTTCCGGCACTCATTCGGAACACTCCCTCGACTTCGATTTCTTGGCCATGTTCATTCCTACGACCGTGAAGTGCACGCGCTTCCCGACCCTCTCGCTCCAGACATACTTCATCCGAGCGAGTTGATTTAAATATGCGCTTTCGATGGCCCTGGCCCGGCCGGTCTCCCTGGCCACGTCCTCGGCCGTGGCCCGGCCCAGCTTGATCAGGGTCAGTGCGGTCTTGCGCAGGTGGTCGGGCAGCGACAGGAGCGTCATGATGTCGAGGGCGCCCCCCTGCTTGATCTCGGGCTCGGCGCCCGCCATCGTCGCGCGGGCGACCTTGTTAACTTTCAGCGCCCCGATTATGTAGTCCAGCTTTTTCTCGATGCGCACCAGCCTTTTATCATACCGATCCCGCCGCGAAGCCACCGTCACGCCTCCGATTATCACTTATCCTCAGATTATTCACTGGTTTCCACAACCTTAAAAAAGCAAACTTGCTGCAGCCGAAAGCCCCCATTTGAGCCCAGCCACGTTCAAGCCTGCCAAACCCGGTGGGGCCGGTTGGTTCTTAATTCGATGTATACCACTACGACCCGGAGGAACACGCACTCACGATGGTGCTGGGTGGAGGCGGGCTAAAGCTCGATTTAGGCGGGCTGGTGAAGCTGTTCTATATGGCAAGAAATTTTTGAGATAGAATTTCTCAGCCCGATCGGATGGTGAAAATAGCGGGTGAATGCTTGACCGTGAAAATTTTGCCTCACGACCACTTCACAACCCTAAAATATGTAGGGCTGGACACAGGCGCATGTGTCATGCGACCGGCGGAATTTCTGCGCATAGAAACTCATGATACGTAAAATAGTTCCAAGAAATCCTTCAAAAAAACGTTGACAAGGCGAGGTCGACGATGTGGCGTGTTATTGCCGGTGGCCGGCGCACGATTTTTCATTCATTCTGGGCGTTGGGAGATCCCGATCCTGTTGGCGCAGTCGGGACAGACCCAGACGACGCTTTCGCCCCCCCCTTTCCTTCCTGAGTATCCTAAGCCTCCCGGTCGCTCCCTTTTCGAACTCCCGTCCGCAGATTTTGCAGGTCTTCATGGCGTACCGGAATGAATGTTCGTCCGAGCTGACTTGAAGCTTTTCCTACCCCACTACTTCCCCACGCGAGCATCAACGATCAGTCGAGCCCCTGAGGGGAACTGATTTTCTCAAGGTCGATGGTCGATGCAGTTCAAACAGCCCCATGGAGCAGTGTGCTCCGCCGTCGTGATTGGACCTGTTCAACTTGTATCCGCTTAAAAAGGTCGTCTGGTCTATCTGCCCGGGCCGCGCATGAGCGAAGTGGAATCCCGACTGCATCCCCTTTACCGGGAGCTGATCAAGAGGGCTGAAGATCAGTTTCCGAGGCTCTCAGGGGAGCACTGTCCCGACAAGCGCGAGGGAGTCTGCACCATCACCCGGCGGGAGTGCAGGTTCCGGGATTGCCCCAAGTTGCAGCAGGCCAGGTCGGGCGCCGTTCGATGATCATTTGCGCCCGTAGTCCTTGCCCAGGATCTCCTTCAGCTTTTCACTGACCATCTTCTCCACGAGTTTCTTGATGTTGCCCGCGGCCTCCACTCCTTCGTCGTACAGCGCCTTCGCGATCTCCTCGTTCTCCTGGAGCCTCTGCGCGACCTCCTGGGTCATCGGGAGGCCGCACCTGGGGCAGAACTTGCCCCTCGCCTCGACGATCTCCCCGCAGCGGGGGCACCTCCCGGGGGAGAGCTTTGGCGTCTCCTCGTCTTTCCCCGCGAGGCCGTGGATCCTGTCGTAGGTTATGTCGATGTCCCTGCCGCTGAGGTGGACGTAGGTGGAGGGCAGCTTGGAGCCCTGGACCCAGCCGAAGTACTGGCAGAGCTGGGCCTCCGTGAGCCGGTTCGCCAGGTAGGTGGCCCGGGCGTGGCGGAAGGCGTAGGGGTACATCGGCTTGTCCACGCCCGCGCGCTCGGCGATCTCGCGGAGGAGGTTCCTGAAGTAGTCGTAATCGATCCGCTCATGGCGGTTGCCGTCCAGCCTGCACCAGAGCGGCGCCTCCGGATCCCCGTTCGCCGGATGGAAGGCGATCCACCTGTTCAGGTGTGGGACGCTGGAGACGAGGGGCAGTCTCCGGGGCCCGGTCTTTCCGCTCACCAGGACCTTCTTGCCGTTCTCCCTGTCCTCTATGTCCCCGACCTTCAGGTCGAGGTACTCTCCCGGCCTGGCGCCGGTCTCCCAGATCAGGGAGATGAGGGCCCGGTCGCGGGGGTTCCTCGCCGCGTCCACGAGCTTTTGGACGTCCTCTTCCGTCAAGAGTTTCTCGGGGAGTTTCCCCTCGTTCTTTTTGATCGTGGCCCTGATCCAGCTCACCTTCTTCGGGTACTCGCCGTCGTTCAGCCATTTGAAGAATTGTTTCAGCACCTGTTTGTAGTCGGCTTTGGTCGATTCGGCGAGGTCCCTGTTCTGGACCCATGCCACCAGGTCCTTGATGCCGTCCCCGGAGGCGCTGACGAGGCTCGTTCCATGGAGTTCCTCGGCGAACTTCCTGGTGTGGATCAGGATCTTGAAGATCCTTCCCTTGCTGAGCCCCCTCACCTCCAGGTCCCGCTTGTACTCCAGGATGGTTTTGCGGTCCCTCTCGGTCAGCCTCCCCGAGCTGGCTATCCTCCTGACCTCGTCCTCGACCTTGGGCCCGTAATCGACTGTCGGCATGCTCCTCCCCATCCGGAAGAAGACCGCCCGTTTATAAGGGAC